>JBCCHR010000014.1:0-16962 GCA_039028655.1 Bacteroidota bacterium | reverse complement strand
TCATCATTTGTTTGCTTTTGTCTGTATCAGGGGTTTCTCAAACAGAAACTCCATTAGATTCCTTATCACGTGAAGAATTGAAAGAGGTGGTAGTGACCGGACAGCTCAATCCGGTATCTGTAGAAAAATCGGTCGTCGAGGTAAAAGTGATCTCAAGAAACACCATCGAACGCTTGGCTGGCAATACCTTAGCCGATGTCCTGAACACCACACTCAACCTTAATATCACCCCCAACACCTCCACCGGGAAATCGGGGGTTTCACTCTTTGGATTGGACTCACAGTACTTTAAGGTATTGATCGATAACGTACCTATCATCAATGAAGAAGGGGTGGGTAACAATACCGACCTTACCCTCATCAATCTGGATGACATCGAGCGTGTGGAGATCGTAGAAGGTGCTATGGGCGTACAATACGGATCCAATGCAGTTTCAGGGATCATCAACGTGATCACAAAAAAAAGAACTAGGAACGAATGGGAAGTTACTGCCTTTTTCCAGGAAGAAACAGTAGGCGAAGAATACGAATTATTTAACCGTGGCCGTCATGTCCAGTCCATCCGACTGGGACACTCTATAACGGAAGACCTTAGTGCAAATGCATCCTTCACCAGAAACGACTTTGCCGGCTTCTTTAATGGCCGACTTGGAGAAAACTACGACCAAAATGATGGTTTGAGAGGATCCGAATGGCTTCCGAAGGTACAACAAAACGGAAAGGCCGTTCTTTCTTACGACAAAGAGAATTTCAAGATCTTTTATCGATTCGATTACCTCAACGAAAACATAGATCGTTTTAACCAAACGGTCAACCCGAACGAAAATCCATCAACCAATACGACCGATCCTCTTGCACTGGACGAGATCTACACCAATAATCGCTGGTATCACCACATCAATAGTACGGGCAAACTGGGCTCGAGGGTAAACTACAATGTTTCTGTCTCCTATCAGGAACAAACCAAAGATCTGGAGCGATACACTTACCGTATCCGCGCACAACAGCGAGAGAACGTCGAATCGGGTGAGTATCAATCCAGGAGTGCTTTCTTCTCCCGCGGCACCTTTAGCAACCTGTTGGCCGGAGAAAAAATTGACCTCCAAACCGGGTATGAACTAACCAATGAACAAGGCAGCGGTTCCTCGCTGGCCATAGTAATCCAACCTGGTGAGGATCGAGTTACCCAATCGCTGGATAATTACGACTTCTTTGCTTCCTCTGAAATTGCCCTTGGGGAGACTATCTCACTTCGCCCGGGTGCGCGCGTGTCGTTCAATAGTCTGTTCAACACACAATTTATTGGATCTTTGAGTGCCAAAAAAACCTTTGGTCCCGATTGGGAACTACGTGCCGTGGTAGGATCGGCAAATCGCACTCCTAATTACGATGAACTTTACACCTTCTTCGTGGATGTAAATCACGATGTGCAGGGTAATCCAAACCTTGATCCGGAGCAAGGAATCTCGACCTTCCTTCACCTCAAAAAAAGAACCTCCTTTAATGAGGGAAAAGTGCGTCTAAAAAACAAATTGAGCCTTAACTACCTGGGGCTTACCGACCGAATCGAACTCATCGTGGTGAACCAAACACCGCTGGCCTTCCAGTACAATAATATTGATCGATTTCGGGCCATTGGAGCATTCCTTGAGAATGAGATCTACCTACACAACATAAAAGGTCAACTGGGCGTTTCGGCCCAGGGAATCTCCAAAACCCTGGACAGTCGTGTGAACGCCAACGACGACTTCCTGTTCAACCTGCAACTCAATGCTAATTTGGGTTATACGGTACCGCAATGGGATACCACCTTCTCGTTGTTCTTCAAATACATAGGTGAACAACAACAATTCGTAGAGAAGACCAATGCCCAGGGAGAACAAGAATTTCAGCCAGGAGCGACCGATGCGTATAGCTGGATGGACGCAACCATTAACAAAGCCTTTATGGATAAGACCATTGTTGCTACCATCGGTGCGCGCAACGTGTTGGATGTAACATCAGTAAACACAACGGCTTTCGAAGGTGGGGCGCACAATGGTCCTCCTAGTCAAATACCCCTTGGCTACGGACGTTCCTACTTCTTCAAACTTGTATACAATTTAAATATATAGCTATGAAAAATAACTTGTACACATACGTATTCTTATTTTTAGGTACTGTAGTAGCACTGGTGTCCTGCAGTAAAGAGGACGACACCCCGACTAATTCCAACCAACCATTCGTAGTGGCATTCGAGAATCTGTCTACCAATCTCGTTGAAATTGAAGGCTCCGAGGACATCGCTTTGGTTTATTCTCAAACGGCAACCACGTCGGGTTCATTTGTAATTTCGATTTCCACCAACCTTGCCGAATATGGAACTGATTTTACCACCTCACCAGCAGCAACAGGAGGTACGATCACTATGAACATCAATTCAGGAACCCAAGGTACCAACCTGACCTTCAATAAACTAAACAACAATCTCGAAGAAACGGCCGAGATCGTATTTACGATCACGTCCATCAACTACGAAGCTGGACAAGTTCAAGGTAATACGACATTTACCGTCAGCAATTCGGCCTCTTTTGGACGAGCACTCGAACCTGAAGTTGGAGGACCAAACCAACAAAATCAGGTATATATCGACTTAAGTACCGAAACGACCACCTCTGTGCAACGAGACAGTTGGGACCTGTCGTTCTACTCTGGAGACGAGTTCAGAGTAGGACTCAATGCCTCCATCTATATGGCAGCCGCGAATCTTGAGACCACAGATATCGATGCCATAACAGAAGCCGATGTTGTAGACCTCCAGCCCATGGTGGCAGTGGGTACATTCGATCCTGGGAATACTGCCTATATCGACCATCCTGATGGTGACATCCTGAAGACTGCGATTAATGAGATTAGCGCCAATGATGCTGACAATAAAGTGTATCTGGTAAATCTGGGCTTTGAGGTAGGAACTGAAATCCCGGAACCCGGCAGCGTTGCCATCGCTGGTGATGAGAGAGGTTGGAAAAAAATTAGAGTGCTGCGCTCCGGTGATGGCTATCTTCTGCAGTACGCCAACCTGAATGATACCTCACATCAGGAGGTGTCAATTCCGAAGAAACCCGGATACAATTTCAACTTTTTCAGTTTCAATACCAATAATATCGTTCCTGTGGAACCAATGGCCGACAAATGGGACCTCAATTTTACCGTGTTCACTAACATCATTGAAGGCTCCGGAAGCTACGGATTTGCAGATGGTGTGATGCACAACAGAAAAGGTGGCGTGGTTGCCTACGAGGTACTTACCGAACAATTTACCTTTCAACAGTTCACAATAAATAATGTGAATAACGCATCCTTTATTCTGGACCAACGCGCAATTGGAAGTAACTGGCGCGATGTTTTCGATGGAGCACCGCTTGATGATCGATTCTATGTACTTAGGGATTCGAACAACAACTTTTACAAAATACGCTTTCTGGCTCTCACCGACGAAGAAGGTGTAAGAGGTTATCCAAAATTTGATTATGAACTTTTACAATAAATACTATTCAATTATAAAGATCAATACTATGAAAAAAATATTACTAACAATGACTATCGCACTATTTGGTTTCGGAGTAACAGCTCAAGAGACAACGGTGAACTTAAGCCTTGGTGCAGACTATGCCAATGAGGTTTACTATAAATTATCTACCCAGACAGACGCGGCGTATACAGCCGATATTTGGGATGTTGCTTTCCTTAGAATCAGCAACTTCGATCTGGGGGTACGCGTGAACGACGGTATCGGTATTCTTGTATATGAAGTAGCAGATACACCAGCGGGGTACGATACCGTAGACGTTACCGACCAAAGCGGTTGGGTACAATTGTACAATAGCGATGTAGAATGGGGTAATGGAGCGTTTATGCAAGGTTCGGCCACCTTCGGTTTTGGAGAATACAACCCTGCGACCAATCACGTAGAAGGTACGATCGTATTCGTATTAGAATACGCCGATGGTACGTACCGTAAGTTCTTTATCGAAGATTACTTCGGTGGATACACCTTCAAATACGCTACCTGGAACGGATCTTCATGGTCTGCTGATATCATGGAAACAGTTTCCAATACCAGCAATCCGGATAACATCTTTAACTACTACAGCCTTGTGAACGAAGGTGAAGTAGTTGCCGAACCTGCCGCTGCCGATTGGGATTTCGTTTTCACTCGATACAGCACTTTCCTGGATCCTCCGGGGCAGTACTATGTAGTGACCGGCGCATTGCACAATCCTGCCGTTACCGTAGCGCAGAACGAAGAGACCGGAGCTCCCGATCCCAATGGCCTGGACTATTCCGAGGAGATCAATACCATTGGTTACGACTGGAAAGCGTTTACCGGGGTATGGACCATCGACAGTGACCAAAAATACTATGTACGCTACGAGGACAACTCGGTGTACCGCATATATTTCACCGAATTTGAAGGTTCCGGATCCGGGAACCTGACATTTGTTTTCGAAGACGTTTCCGACCTTCTTGGTTTCGAGCAAGTTGCGGAAGGTATTTCCTTCGGAATGTATCCTAACCCTACCACCAACAAACAAGTTCAGGTAGTGTATGATATTCAAACCTTGGTTTCTCAAGAGAACCAGATCGACATTTACGACTTAAATGGTCGTAAGGTATTTGCAACTCCGGCCAACTCTACGAACGGATTCTATAATAAAACACTCGATTTGAGCCGTCTCCAGTCAGGGGTGTACGTGGTTACTTTTACCTCCGGAGACCAAAGGGTTTCAAAAAGACTAATTCTTAATTAAGACCGAAATGAGAACATTGAAGATCCTTGTAATGAGCCTGTTGATGGTGAGTACCGCCTCCATGGCACAAAGCAAGAAAAAAAAGGACGTCGAAGCGATCAAAAGCATGTGTGGTTGCTTTGAAGTAACCTTCAATTTTGCCGAGACCTTTAACTACAGCAACGACTCCTTGTATAAGCCATCCAAAACCAAGACCGACAAAGGCCTGGAATGGGCGCAATTGGTAACAGACGAAAAGGGGAAAGTTAGCATACAACACCTGCTACAGGTGGGCAATCCTGCCAGTCCCCATATCGTGAAGCATTGGAGACAGGACTGGGTGTATGAAAACCAGGATTTTTATATGTACAACGGGGATAACCACTGGAAGTACATCCAAAAACCAAAAAATGAGGTGAAAGGACAGTGGACCCAAAAGGTGTTCCAGGTAGATGACAGCCCCCGATACGAAGGGTCTGCCACCTGGGTGCACGTAGATGGAAAAAGCTACTGGGAGAATACTACCGACGCGCCACTACCACGACGAGAGTATACCACTCGAAGCGATTACAATATCACCGTTCGCGGGAATCGCCATGAGGTAACCAACTATGGTTGGGTACATGACCAGGACAATAAAAAGGTGGTAAGAGCCTCTGGAAGCGAAGATATCCTGATTGCCAAGGAGAAAGGCTACAACACCTACAAACGTGTACCGGATAGCCGCTGTAAGGCAGCTGCAGATTGGTGGATCGAACACCAAAACAAATGGGCAATGGTACGGGCCAAATGGAGCGAGGTTTACGGCCGCAATAAAGACCTTCGTTTGGAATCCAAAGTAGACAACAAAAACCTTTGGAAATATCTCTTCTCCGACGATTACCAGGCCGAAGGGGACATCAGCAGCGTGATCGATTCGTTCATTAAAAAACCTTAAAATGCAGTTGTTCGTCAATAAGATGCTATTCGTAGCCCTCCTTTTGTTGGGAGGGCTGGGAATGGCACAAGAAAATGTATTCCTTGACAGATCTTACTGGAAGGCAAATCCAACGCTCGAAAAGGTAAAAAGTGATATCGCACTTGGCAACGACCCTGCCGAGTTGAATGGTAATGCTTTCGACGCGGTTACCTGGGCCTTGATCGAGAAGACGGATAATGTAGTGGTAAAGTTCCTGCTCGAACTGGACGGTAATGGTGTCAATAAACTCACACACGACGGACGGACCTATATTTTCTGGGCAGCCTATAAGGACAACCTTCTAATGATGCACTATCTGCTGGATAAAGGTGCGCGGACTGATGTGATCGACAGTCATGGGTATTCCGTAATGAACTTTGCCGCCGCAACGGGGCAGAAAAATCCCGCCTTGTACGATTTTCTTATCGCACAAGGGGCCGATCCAAAAACCGAAAAGAATGACGACGGAGCGAATGCACTGTTACTGTTGGCGCCTTTTCTTGAGGACGATACCATGATCGATTATTTTGCCGATAAAGGACTGGACCCTCGCAGCACGGATACTAAGGGGAATGGACTTTTTAACTATGCAGCCAAAAAAGGGAACATAGATTTTCTGACTTTATTGATCAATAAAGGAATGCCATACAAATCCGTCAACAAAGAAAATGGTAATGCTTTCATCTTCGCCAGCCAGGGTACCCGAGGCTCGTCTAATTCACTGGAAACCTATAAATATCTTGAACAATTGGGAATAGAACCAAATATCACCACAGACAAGGGTTTCACTCCCTTGCACGCACTGGGTTACAAGAACACCGATCTTAAGATATTCTCCTATTTTATTGAAAAGGGAGTAGATGTCGATCAAAAAGACATGAACGGAAACACGGCCTTTATCAACGCAGCGTCACGGAATGCATTGGAGAGTGTTTCTTTCCTGGCCAAACATGTAAAGGATATCAATCTAGCCAATAATAAGGGACAAAGCGCACTCACGAGAGCTGTCTCCGGTAACGCTTCCGAAGTAGTAAAAATGCTATTGGAGCGAGGCGCCCAAACGTCGGGGATGGATTCGGAGGGTAATTCTATGGGATATTACCTCATAAACTCGTATCGAAATGATAAGGCAAGTGTTTTTGCTGAAAAACTATCGCTGCTATCAAAAGCAGGGCTGCAATTGGACAAAACGCACGCCGGTGGTCAAACGGTTTGGCACTTGGCGGTAAAAAAGAACAACCTTAACCTGTTGAAGCAAGTGGCGCAATGGGGAGCTTCGATCGATCAAAAAAATGACGAAGGGCTCACCCCCTTACATTTGGCAGCGATGAAAGCCACCGATACCGATATCCTTAAGTTTCTGATCCAACAGGGTGCCGACAAATCCATCAAAACAGACTTCGACGAGACTGTAATGGACATCGCCAAAGAAAATGAACTATTGAAAAATCACAACACAGAACTTAGCTTTTTAGAGTAATGATGAAATCACTTTTGAAATTGGTACCGATCACCTGGTTTTCGGTATTTGTACTGATGGCCTTCACGCGAGGAACCGAAGAAGATACTTCTGTAAAATGCATGGTCCAGATGGTTAACTATACCGGTGAAGGGGCCTATGTGGTCATCTCACTGCTCAACCCTGAAGGCGCTTACGAAAAAACGCTGTATGTACAGGGTCAAGACCCCGAATGGTATAGCGATATTACCGAATGGTGGAAATTCTATGGGAAACGTCGCAGCGATATCGACGCGATTTCGGGAGCGACCATAGCTGGCGGGGAGCGTACGATTAGTGTTCTCAAGATCCCCAACGATAAGATCGATGCCGGGTATAGTATCCGTTTTGAGACTGCCGTGGAAGACCAGGCCTATCACACAGCCGATGTACAATTTGAGATCACTTCAGAAAACCTCAAGAGTAAGCAGGAGGGTAACGGTTGGATTCGCTACGTTCGCATGATGCCGCAGTAACCAAAATTAATATGTTGGGTTCCCTATGGCGATATAGTCACTTTGCCCTGGCCCTGGTGTCGGGCATATTTCTTATTCTGGCATCCATTACGGGTGCCGTACTTGCCTTGGAACCCATTAACGAAAGTCTGAACGGGCCTTCTCCTGTGGCGATCAATACCATTACACTATCCCAAACGGTGGACGTCTTGAAGAAGCAATATGAGGAAGTGCTGGAACTGGAGATCACTCCCGAGAAAAGAGTAAAAGGGACACTCATCGATGAAAGCGGAGATCTGGTCACCATCTTTGTAGATCCCGAGACTGGTTTAAAAACAGGAGATGTTCGTAAGCAATCTCCTTTTTTCAGTTTCGTCACCAACTTACATCGTTCCTTGTTTTTAAAAGGAACAGGCCGTGCTTTCGTGGGTATCGTCTCATTACTGCTATGTGTGATCGCAGTCACGGGAGTGTTCTTGCTGGCGCAGCGTCAAGGTGGTTTTAGGCGATGGTTTTCCAGAGTTCGAGAATCGGATTTTGCACAACGCTATCATGTAACCCTGGGACGATGGCTCCTCATTCCCATCGTGCTTATTGCTGCCACCGGGGTCTATCTTTCTGCCGAAAAATTCTCACTGTTGCCCACGTCCGAAATAAATCATTCGTTGCCCGATTCGGACGATTCGGCCGAAACCGAACTTCAGCAGGAAAATCTTTTCAAAGGAATCTACCTTAACCAAGTGCGAACTCTTGTCTTTCCATTTTCTGAAGCTCCAGAAGACTATTTCGAACTCGCCCTTACCGATCGGGAACAATACGTGCATCAATACACTGGTGTTGTCCTGAGCGAAGTACCCTATCCTTTTGTGAAACTTGCCTCGCAGTGGAGCATGGAGTGGCACACGGGTCGTGGGAGTGTCCTTTGGTCGATTGTATTGCTGATCGCAAGTTTGAGTTTACTCTTCTTCATGTATTCGGGATTCTCCATGAGTATAAAACGCCTGGGCAGATCTAAAAAAAATGTACAGCAATGGGCAAGCCATGAGGCAGCGTACATTCTGTTGGTAGGTTCGGAAACCGGAAATACGTTTGCGTTTGCCCGAGCTTTCTCCAAAGCCTTGAAACGGGCGGGAAAATCGGTGTTTGTGGCACCTCTTAATACATATGATACCTACGATAATGCCAGTCATATTATTGTATTTACGGCCACTTATGGTGACGGTGATGCTCCAAGCAACGCGCGAAAGTTTGCACAATTGTTTCAGCAAAAAACACCAAAGAATAATGTGCGATTTGCTGTCGTAGGATTTGGCTCTCAGCTCTATCCTCATTTCTGCCGATTTGCAGTGGTCGTGGATGGTTTGTTGCATGGACACAAACAATTCGAACCACTACTCCCGCTTGAGAAAATCGACGATCAGTCTAACGAAGCGTTCTTACATTGGGTGCAAAATTGGAACCGAATTACCGGCATGCAACTGGATGTAAGAGCGCCCGGCGAAAGACGAAAGAAACATAAAACTCGAAAATTTACCGTCATCGAGCGCACTGCTCTCAATGTAGACAATACCGCCATCATTCGCCTTCGCCCAAAGGGTAAAATACATTTTGAATCGGGAGATCTGTTGAACGTCACGCCTCCGGATGGCACGCAGCCAAGGTCCTATTCCATCGCCAATATCGACGGCGATATCGTATTAAGCGTGAAATGGCATCCCCATGGGGTGTGTTCCACCTTTCTATGCACGCTCAAAGTGGGCGCGAAGTTGGAAGCTGCCATCATCGACAACCCTCATTTTCACTATCCAAAAAATGCTCCTTCGGTTTGGATGGTGGCCAATGGCACCGGCATTGCACCCTATTTGGGAATGGTTCAAGTTTCCAAGCAAGAACAGGCTCGTCTTACTTGGGGAGGTAGGACGCGGGCCTCGTTCGACTACTATGAAGACTTGATCGAACAAGCGGTTAATAAGACTCATCTCACCGAATACCAACTAGCGCTCTCTCAGGAAGACCAGCAACACTACGTTCAAAACCTGTTGATGGAACAAGGAGACGCCATTGCAGAAACGCTGGATAAGGGTGGAGTTTTTATGCTCTGCGGATCCCTTTCCATGCAAGATGAAGTGCTACACTTATTAGATGAAATTGCCACCGAAAGGCTACAAAAGCCATTAAGTCATTTTGAAAACAACAAGCAAGTTCTCACAGACTGCTACTAAATCCCATTTTACTTATGTGTTGTCAAATAAAAACTATCGCCAAGAATTGTAACGGACAGCTCACTCACTGTGAGCGCTGCGGGATATTTCACTTTACCTTTAATAATATTTATATCGAGTTTACAAAAAAGGAACTAGCCTCCTTCCAGAAATATGTCAACGAGATCGACACAGAATATTGGGCGATGAAGTACGACAGGACGACCATTAAAAGAAAAATTAGGATAGGCACTCTTCAGAACAATCTTTCGATGGTCTTCAACCTTCAGGAAATAGAATCGATGAAAGAGTTGTTGTTTTCAAATACCAAGAGACCCGGTAAACTCCTGTCGGTCACCGATGTGGATTATTTGTATATTCTTAACTGAATGTCTTCAAGGCCCACACAAAAGCCTGCAACCAATATCTCCATTCGCTATAGTGCGATAAGCAAAATAATTGAAGGTAATGCGCAATTGGTTTAATTTGTTGGTAACTTTGTGTTATCAATCTTTAAGATCCAAGAACCATGCATGCATCCATAGAAAAATTACTCAACGAACAGGTAAAATACGAGGCAATGGCCTCCATGCAGTACCTGGCAATGGCTTCCTGGGCCGATGCCGAAGGCTACGGAGGTATTGCCAACTTCTTCTATTCTCAATCCGAAGAAGAAAGAGAACATATGCTCAAATTGGTCAAATTTATGAATGAGCGAGGGGGGAACGTCATTATCCCTTCCCTCGAGCAGCCCAAGGACCAATTTGCCTCGTTGGGAGAACTCTTCGAAAAATTCCTGTCAAGTGAAGAATTTGTTACCGAGAAGATCAATGGCATTATCGACGAGTGCTTAAAACAAAAAGATTACAACACCAACAACTTCATGCAATGGTACGTGACCGAGCAGTTGGAAGAAGAAGCCACCGCGCGTACCTTGCTGGACAAACTCAACATCATTGGCGACGACAAATCGGGTTACTACCTGTTCGACAGGGACATTGAGAGTTTTATCCAGGAACACGAGCGGTAGGCTCATGGACAAATCGCATTCACAGATATGCTGATTATCGTACCAGAGAGTATGAAGTGAATTGGAGCTACGACAACGGATTTAGGATTGCGAAAGTTCTGGATTGATCCAACCAAACAATTGAAACGTCCTTTAGGCCAACTTTAAAATAGCGTAACTTTACGTAGCTATGGTCACTGTTTAGAACAAATTCAGTACCAATAAAACAACTCTTATGAAACTACCAATCCTCATATTCATGTCCGCGCTGGTCTTGTTATCATGCCGTAGCGAAGAAAATAAAATAATAGTTACAAAAGTTGAGCCATTCGTTGAAATCAGTTTTGTCACTCCGGATAGCATTAAAATCTATGGAGATCTTTATGACGCCGGCAAAGATCGGACGTCCATTTTGTTGTTCCATCAAGGCGGCTCGAATGCCCGGGCCGAATATTCGCCCATCATACCCACCTTGCTCGAACAGGGCTATAACATCCTTGCCATTGACCAACGCATGGGAGGACAATACTACGGTGGTTACAATCGAACGCTAGTACACATTCCAACCTACATCTTTGGTGATGGATACGGTTATTGCGATGCCTACAATAACCTGGAAAGCGCATTGGACTTTATGATCGAATCTGGTTTTGGCGGCAAAAAGATCCTTTGGGGAAGTAGCTATAGTGCATCATTAGCCATTCAGCTGGCAAACAACCGGCAAGGTGATGTAGCCGGAGTATTGGCCTTTTCTCCTGCATCCGGAGGTCCCATGAAAGATTGCCTGCCCGACCCTTATTTCGAAACACTTAAAAAACCGCTTTTAATGTTGCGTCCTCAATCGGAAATGACCTCTGAACGTTCCCAAACACAATTCAGGGTGGCAGATAGCTTAGGACATTCCACTTACGTAGCCAATCACAGCATCCATGGCTCATCGATGTTGGTTTCCGAACGAGTGCGGGAAAATGTAGACGATACCTGGGAGGTGGTACATAAGTTTCTTCGCAAAGTCGAAGAACACTAACTTATCTATTGCTGCCAGGTTATTACTCGTCGTTCACACAACATGCATCATTCGCACATTGGCAATACTTCCGGTTGTACAAGTGCAAGCCCACCAGAGCCAGCGATGGGAAGTATATCGCAGCTTCGGCGAGATGAACCATCTGTAATTTTTCGTTCAAGATCACAAAGGTGAGCAATCCCCAACTTACCCAAAGCGCAAAGCGCATCCACTGTTTGGATGTATGCCTGGCAGACCAATACACAGCCAGCATCGAAACTCCAATAAATACCAAATCCAAAACACCCCACCAAAAAGGGTGTTCGTGATGGCCGTGAACATGGCCGGTGTGGGCGGCAAATAGAAAAGGGGTGGCTAAGCAGTGTGCCAGACAAAGAGTGCTCGCCGCAGAGCCCCATATGTCCGATTTCGCGCCAGTTTTGATCGCATTAATCATCTAAAAATCAGTTATAATTGTTGAATCGATTTGTAGTTATTGGTTTCGTTATTCCTTGAGAGTCACCGTTCGGGTTACCTTGTTGAAACTTCCTGGAATCAAGTTTCCCGCAGCGTCCACCAATTCCAATTGAATGGTCACCTCTCCTATAGGCAACCCTTTTAAAACATGCGGTGCCCATTCGGTGATCAGGAATTCTTCATCATTGACTGTGGCCTTCACCTTATTACCGTTTTCAGAAAGTGTGGTGTTCAACACAATGAAGTCCAGCAATAGATTTTCGGTCCCGCTCCCGCTGTATTCACCCTTTGGCCTACTGTAAATAAGTGTAGGAGCTTCCATATCCAATCCCCTCGCATCAACAGGGTTCTCACCTACTTCCAATTTTCGAACGACCACCGAATTCTCATTCTTTACCGATTCGTGGTACGAGCGACTCAAAAAGGCCACCAGGTGATGTACACCATCCGGAATTTCTTTCTGAAACGAAGGTTCGTAATGCGCCGAATAGGGCTGATTGTTCAAAATGAAGTGAATGTGCTGGCCCTTGTCGGAGTTGGCAAGTCGTGTGGCATTAGGGCCCGCTGTTTGCGCACCCAGCTCATAGCTTTGCACATCGAAGGTAAAATCGACCGTCCCACCATTTTCGATCTTAAAGTTTGACGGATCTTGTAGGACCAATGCAGCATCACTGTAAGCAGGCGACCCTTCCAGTTTTTCGAGTGTTATTTTTTGCTGAACAACTTCGACTGTCTTTTCCGTTTCTTGCTCGACGTTCTCATTTTCGACTTCTTCCTTGTTATCCTTGCAAGCAGAGGTCATCATTAGCACTGCCAGGATCAGAGTGCTATATACTAGTGTTGATTTCATGTTATTGTTGGTTTATGGTTTTTGTTTCCTTTATTTATTTCTGATGAATTTGGTTCAGTTCCCATACAGATTCTCTTCCCGAATTAGTGATGGTAAGGTTTCCCAGTCGCGTAACACTGTTATCCTCCATATTCAAATTACACTCCAGCCGGGTAATACGACTGTATTCGATGTTTTCTGAAAGCGATAACGAAATGTTCACGTCCCCGCTCTTGATGAGTAATTTCTTTCCGTGTCTATCCAACAGCTCACATCCCAGATAATACATTTCTTGCGCAACGCGCTGATAGTCTTCGGCGGTGCACATAAGGTGAATGGTATGTATCCCGTTAAAAAGTTTTTTATCGTCGTAAGCGTCTTTAAGAAATGCCTCTCGCGTGTAGCTATGATGTTTTTGATGATGAAGTTCATCCAAAAACCCAGGGTTGTAAAAAGCATACCAGGTATGTAAGGCCGTGCCGGGACTGGGCGTATAAAAGGTCTTAAACCAGGTAGGTTCGGTTACTCCCAATGGCATGCTCACCGTTTCTGCGGCAGTGAGGTATTTGTCGTTGTCGTTGGTAAATTTTGGCACAACTCCCAAATGAAAATGCTCTTTCTCGTTCTCCAGGGAAAAACCAATCCCACTCTTGCCTACCGGTTCACCATAGGAATTGTTCGGGCCCAAAATTTCGATATAATGATGATGACCGCGCATATAACAGGTAGACCCATTTTCCTGGTGCGGAGTAAAATCTGGCAGGCCTTTGTCAAGAAACGCATACGATTGTTTCCAGTTTCTGTTTGATGTGAGTGCTTGATAAGTAGTACTGTCCACTACCACATACAAATGGTCGAACAATACCTGAGACACTTGAGGATGAAACGCCTTATCGATCTTGCCACGATCAACAAGCGACGGGTCGTAGTGATCCAGAACCTCTTCCTTACAAGAGATAACGAGAACACACATTACCAGTATCATTACATCTCTAGCCTTCATCTAAAACTGCTTTAAAAAAGTGATCTTACTAATGAACTGTGTTTGTTGCTGAAGGGGATCGAACGCGTCTATACGCGTATCGTTGAACACCAAATAGACAAAGGACAGCGGCATATACTCCCAACTAAATCGAACATTCCACCTTCCCTGGTCGTCAAAACTATTGAACTGGTAAAAGGTGGAAAGCTGCACTCTGGGATTAAGGGCCAATCGCAAGTTGGCAGTATACAGGTTGGTCTCCAGGTCTTCATTGTCGATCCCCAGATCGTTGATATCGTTGTATTCGTAATTAGCATTGAAGGCTATATGAGGCAGAGGGGCATATCGGAGTCCGCCGAACACTGTATTCCTTGTGCCATTGTAAAAATTACCAAAGTCGTAGCTCACGGTAGCCGACAATTTCTTGGACTGATCGGTGCGATACTGTAAGGTGTATCGTGTATACTGATAGCGGTCCTGTTCGATCTCGATCCCCAATGGCGTAAAGTCGAAATTGATATTTTGCCAGGTGGGTGTAAAGGACACCTCCACAAAGCTATTGTCTTTAAACCAGGTGTATATCGGGAAAATATACAGACTTGCCTGCTGAAAGCTCCCCGGATCCGTGGCATCGTGATTGTAATTAGCAAATACCCCGGGATCCCATCGCCGTATCCAATCGATCTTTTTAGGTCGCCAAATATAATAGCCCCCGGGATTGTGCCGGATCACGTCGGTTTGCCGCACAAAGCCCATCCGTGGATTGTAATTGGCATCCGTATACTCGGTAACCCATCCATAATAGTAGGTATTCGTATCGTTACCAACGAAAATTCGGCCGGCGAAACCAGTATCCCCGGTCTGCTCATCGATGGAAGAGGACAACAAGTATTGCACATCCCACTGACTGGTGGGCCGTATCTGCCCGTCAATGGTGATCGTCGTGTTGTTATTGCTTTCGAGCCCGATATCATTGGAAGCCTCATCCAGGCGATGCGTGACCATGACGCCTACGTTGTTCTCTCTACCGTAGTTTTTCAGGTAACGAATCACACCAAAATTGGCAGCCGCCGAATTATCGGTCTCCCGTTGTCGTACAAACAATCCTGCCAAGGCATTCTCCGCAGTTCGTTGCGTAAATCGAGCTCCCACATCAATGGGCGCAGGAGTTGCGTTGAAGGACCCCTGTAAGCCGATTCTTCGGCTAAAGAACGGACGAATTGATTGTTGAAAACCGCCCGCCCAGATACCCGAATTTTCCAGGAAGAACTGCCGACGTTCCGGGAAGAATATGTTGAAACGTTCCAGGTTGTTGACCGCCCGATCCACATCGGCCTGGGCAAAATCGGTATTCACCGTGAGATCAAGCACTGTTTTTGGATTGATCGCCCATTTGGCATCCACACCTCCCTTCGGATCGTTGTTCGATTCGGTCGTGACATCGCCTTCCTTGCTTTCGTCGTATTGGTATAGGGCATAGGGCTCTACCCTGATATTGGCCGAGGGTGGTGGCACCTCGATTCCCGTAAGCCTGGCCGCATAGGTCATTCGATAGGGTGTAAAGGACTGCGGAATGGGTGGGAATGTCGACACCTCAATATCCCTCCTCGCATATCGCACGAGGGTCATTCCCCATTCGATGGTGTTTCCGTTCTCGGGAAGATTGTATCGCAACGATTTGAACGGAATGGCCATTTCAACCATAAATCCATCCTGGGTTCGCTGTGTCCTCACCCTCCAAAGGGTGTTCCAGCCGGTATCGAAACTGTTGCCATTAAAATTCTGAAAATCGCGTTGGTTGCCATATGGGGTAGTTTGAAAGCCCTGGGCGTATTGCTTGAGATTCTGGGGGTCCAGCGCAATTCCGAAGATATCATTCTCACCCCAACTAAAATCCCTGCGGAGATCCTGAATACGCACACCTTTCACTCCTAGCGAATCAAGACATCGCGCCGAGACGTAAAGGTTTTTTTCATCATACAAAAAACGAACCTGGGTCTTGTATTTGATCTCCCCACCTTGCCGGGGCTCTCTTCTGAAAAAATCTTCGATCACCTCAACCCCCTGCCAGTCGGGTTCGTCTAGAATTCCATCAACAACAATGGTTCCTGTAGCTCGCTGCACTTTTATTTCTACTGGATTCTCCGGAGGCTGAAAATTACTCACATCTTCATCTTGTCCCAGAACAAGGAACGGCGAAATAAGTAACCAAAACCATAGTAAACGTTTCATATCAGATCGAAATAGAGTGCCGTTTCCCGTTCATTTTCCTAACCACGAACAAACCAAGACCAAATAAGACCATAGAGATGATCACCATGGGAAGTATGGCTTTCCCAATTGCAGGCGACTGGAGTACGAATTCAAACTTTGGCAAATCGCTCACATTTTCCTTAGAGAAATCTTGATTATTGTACAACAAGGGCAGCAAATATTCGCGCCAGGTCTGGGCAAATGCAACTACCTGCTTCCGATAGCTGTTGTAATCGGCAGAAGATGTTCCTGCCAATGCATTGAGAGATTCTTGCGTGTCAACGTGGAAGAGGACGTGCCCGACTTTATCGGGACAACCGCAGGGAGCGCAGTCCCTTTCTCGTCGATCAGCACGTTGCAGCGCACGAACGGCACGCGCCTGGTCAAGGTGTTCTCAACGACTGATCCAGCGGATGCCGTTCTGCCGCACGTGTTCGTGGACAGTGCGAAGGTGGTGGCACTCGGAAAGGGCCTAAGGCTTCTGGCGCCTGATACCTTGGGTATGCCTGCCATTGACGCTGTGCC
>JBCCHR010000013.1:0-16976 GCA_039028655.1 Bacteroidota bacterium | reverse complement strand
CCGATTCGGTCCAGTTGCTCGGGTCCACATCTCAGAATGGAGGTTCTCTTCATATAGTCAAGTACCGAAAGGCCAGAAGAAAAACGCGCGGATCGTGAGATGGTTTCGGAGCTTCCCAGTGGGTCAAATTCACCTTCCTGGATTACGCGTAGTAATTTGGGCTGCAGATCCAGCGGCAACTCCCCTATCTCGTCCAGGAAGATGGTTCCTTTATCGGCCAACAAAAATCTTCCCTTCCGACTTAGCGTCGCTCCGGTAAAGGCGCCCTTCTCGTGCCCAAAGAGCTCGCTTTCTATCAAATTGGCCGGGATAGCACCGCAATTCACGCGAATTAAAGGTTTGTCGGTTCGATCGCTGGCCTTGTGAATAGCACGCGCAACGAGTTCTTTTCCTGTACCAGTTTCACCTGTAATCAATACTGTGGCTGTGGTAGTCGCCACCTGGTCGATAAGTTCCAGAACGTGGAGCATACTCTCATGCTCGGCCAAAATCCCATAACTGCTGGTAAGTTCACGTATTTCCTCATTGAGGTATTGCGTTTGAGTAGTCAACAAATTGATCTGGTCTTCCGCCTCCATTCGCTCTGCCAGATTTCTTAAAATAAGGGTATAATAGATGCTTTCATCGTTTCCGAATTTACTCAGCGTCCCTTCGTTCAGGGTTTCTGTCTCGTTGGTTCCAATCACTTTTACGACGGCGGGTAAATGGGTATTCAGATGCGTGGGATCATCCTCCAAGACAATGGTTTCTATGGTCGTTGCGCTGGCTTCATCGAAAAAGAACAACACATTGCGCTGAACCGGATCTTCATTCTCCAACAACAGTCGCGCGGAGGGATTCGTAAGTAATATCCTGAATTTACCATCAAACATGATAATGGCATCCATGGCACCGTCGATCAGGCCGCTCATTTTGGTGTTGGCTAGCGACAATTCCCGGGTCGATGCTGCCAGGCGCTCCTGGGTGGAATCCAATTCGCGATGCCTTAGTATCATTACCTGGAGAATCCCCTTTGCGAATCCAACATCATCCGACATGAGATCCATAAAATGTGCTTTTGGGATCTTCAGGAGCCTGGCACGTTGGGTGGTAGTTACCGTTGCCGAACGTTCTTTTTGATCGATCAGGGCGTATTCCCCAAAACAATGCCCCGTTTCAAATGCGCCAAAAACATGGTCTTCCTCATGGACTTTCACAGCACCTTCCAGAATTACATAAAGTGCGTCTCCGGCATCACCCTTCTTGAAAACCGTTTCGTTATTTCTGAACGACTCAAACGAAAGGTCCTTACAGAGTCGAGTGAGCGACTCGGTCCCTACTTCTGAAAAGAAAGAGACATTTTTGAGAAATTCGACAGTGTTGGCTAGTTCCGTAGACGTCATATTCAAAATTGGCATCCGTGATCATCAGTAAATATAAAGATTAACTGGCAATTGGGGGCAATTGAGAAAATGGATCCAGCAAGCGCCTAAAACCGGTATTGGTAAGCTACACCCCCACCAAAATTGGTATCGATGGCACTCCCACTATCGACTGCGGTGAACAGGGAGACCACTCCATACTTTTCAGTGTCATACATCAGGGAAAGGTAATTGTGCCAAAAATTGAGTTCGGGAACGAACGGGGTGGAGTACGATCCCAATTGGGATACCACGGACGACTTCAGCAACCAATCTACTTTTTTAACACGTCCCTTAAGTCCGAAATGGTGTGCCTGGACACGATTGCTTACTATAGGTGAATTGGTGTCGGTTACCGCGAAGCTATTGTCGATCAATATAAAAGGAAGCCCAATCACGGCACCTTCATAGCTCCAACCGCTTCGGTACACATTATTTCTGAAGTAATTGTCCACACCACTCACATCGGAAGCACTCTGGTCGTTGGTATCGATATATTCGTACAACACAGCTTCCAAAAATCGAGAATTGTTGGGTTGGAAATAGACGCCCCACACCCCATCAGGGAAATTCGCCCAGCGAGTTCCTGAGCCATCTTCGAACGGATGCTCATGATATACCGAGAACTGCCCAATGGAGGTTTTGAATTCATAGTCCAATAGAAACGTACCCAAGTGGTTCCCAACGGCATTAAGTATCTCCCCTTCCTGATCGATCTCCGGTGCCTTCCTTGCGATAAACACATCTATAAAGGCCTCAAAATCGGACGGCAACTCTCCAAATACGGGAGAAGTACCAGCCCATTGGGCATAGTGTTGAATTTGCGCCCGCAGCTTGTGTTGCTCATTGAAACGTATGAGCAACCCCAACCGCTTGTAGTGCACACGTACATCATCCACAAACCGATCGTCGTTCAATTGGTAGTGCCCTAAGCCCCAGTCGATCGCAAAAGTCTCCGAAACCCAAATGGGCTCATTGGCTTCCAGCATAATACCTCCCAGTGGACGAGCGTTGCCGGACATCAGGAAATTCTTATTGGTAGCCGAAAGATCTCCAGCCACACGAGGGGCTGCCTGGGATCCCAAGGTAGCCTTTAACCATGTATTCCTGAATTGTAGATAAAGTTCTCTTCTTTGAAACTCGTCCTCCACACCATCCCGATAATAGAGGCCAACACCTGCTTCCAGGGAGGCGTTCGTTGAGATAGCGTAGGTTCCGGTTACTTCAGCCAGGCCTGCAAATTGGGTCTCGGCACCGTATTTACGATCGGTGTTCATCATCATCCAAAAAGGATTGGTTTCTTCAGAAGAAAAAAGACCAGCGGCAGATAATCCACCTTCCCACTCAACAGATTGAGCGAACGTTTGGCTTCCAATGCCGGTAAAACAAAAGATAAATAGTAGGTATCTGATCATGGGGAATCGTTTTAGCGAAAATCAGGATCGGAACAAGCGCTTAAATAGCGATTGTTTCTCCGACGTATAGCTGTATCCGTATTTATTTCCGTAGCCAAAATTATTGAGGGTCACGTTATTCAAAACGGTGGCCACATTAACCAATCGACCGTCATCCATGGCATCTTTCGGGAATTCCAACAATCGCTTTTCGGTGTAATTAGCCCGGATCACGTATAAGGTTACATAGGCCAATTTATTGATGATTATGGTGTCGGTTACTAACATCGAAGGCGCTGTATCTACGACCACAAAGTCGAATAATTCCCTGATCTCATTGAAAAATTGTTTGGTTCGGGCTTCCATGAGCAATTCGGCCGGATTGGGTGGAATCACCCCGGAGAGCACAATACTCAGGTTATCGTTGTAACGGCTTACAGCGGCAAGATCGGCAATTTGTAAAGAATTATCTACAATATATTCGGTCAATCCCTTTCTGGACTGCGATTCCTTCGGAAGGTAGCGCTGCAACTGCGGGTTTCGAATATCCGCTCCCACCAGGGCCACTTTCTTACCGGTCTGCGCCAGGGTAAGGGCCAGGTTGAATGCCACAAAGGTCTTTCCTTCTCCTTTGATGGTAGAGGTTACAAAAACGGTGTTGGCATTGTGTTCCTTGTTCAGCTTGTTGATAAACAGATATTGCAGGTTGGTTCTTAGAATTCGGAATGATTCGGCCAGGATACTGCGATCGTTCACCTTGATCAACTCTTCTTCTCCTTTCTTTAACTTCGGAATCTCACCTATTAGGCTGGTGTCGCTCAACACGCGTTCTACATCAATTCTGTTATTCACCTTATTATTCATCAGTCCAGCGCCATAAATGAGAAGGAACGGCACTAGAAGTCCTGCAAGGCCCGCACCTAAAAGAATGAGCGGCTTGTTAGGTGCCACCGGTGTCTTACTGCTAAATGCCTTATCGACCACCTTGGCCTTGGGCGCAGTTACCGCAAGTGAAATGGACGCTTCTTCACGCTGCTGCAAAAGGAATAGGTAAAGTTGCTCCTTGATACTTTGCTGCCGTTCGATACCACGATAGATCTTTTCAGTGGTGGGCACTTTGGACAGCTTAGAATTTAACGTGGTTTCTCTAAAATTTAAGTCACGCAAGTTGATCTTTAACGCGTTAGTGGTATTCTTCAGGCTATTGAGTATGCTGCTGCGAATCCCTGCGATCTGGTTATTTACATTCACCACTACAGGGTTTTTGGCTGTGGAGGTTTTCAACAATTTGTTTCGTTGTAAGATCAATGCATTGTAGTTGTTCACCTCTTCGGTGATATTGTCTCCTTCCAACCCGATATTAGAGGGCAGTAAGTCGTTGTCCGAGGCCTCCTCCATATACTCGATCATAGTATTGGCCAGTTCCAATTGGGTATTCACATCGAACTGACGTTTCTCGAATTCACTGGCGTTCTCGAGGATCAACTGGGCTTCGGCCTCAATATTTGTCAATCGGTTGGAACTCTTAAATTGTTCCTTATTGCGTTCTACGGAATCCAACTCACGCGTGATGATCTCCAAACGCGAATCGATAAAATCTGACGTTTTCTTCGCTACCTGACTGCGATCGTTGATCGCATCTATATTGTATTGGAATACCAGTTCGTTGATAAAGTCCTCTGCCTTGGCACGTACAGCCGATTTCATACTCAATTGCACCACATTACTGGTCTTGATATCATTGGTTACCTGAATTCGACGCTGATACGAGAAGGCCACATCGTCCAGGTTGCGGTAGGTAACGGCCACCGTTTTACCGATAAAGCTTTCGAACTGTTTGCCATTGTCGAGCACAGGAAACACCGTGATCTCTCCAAACGGCAACACCACCTTCTCTCCAAAATCATAGGTATCCTCGATGCTACGTGATTTGTTCTCGAGCTTGAACTTGGTATCCGAAAGTACCTCAAAATACAAGGTAGGTGCCGATTTGCTCTTGGTGCTGTCATTAAACGACAGATATTGCACTACAAATGGTTTGTAGGCATACAATTCACCGTCCAAAAAGGTTCCAACACTCTCATAAGTGATATTGAGATCCAGGGTTTCAAGTGCCTCCTTGATAATACGTTTCGACCGAAATACCGCCAGTTCATTTTCGATCTTGCTGGTTCCGTAGCGATCCAGGAAATTTCCCAACTCGGTAAAAGCAGCCAATTCACCACCGCCTCCACTTTTTTCGTCCTTGATGATCACGGTGGCAGTACTCATATAAAAAGTCGTGGAATAGCGCAAATATATAAATGCACCTGCCACGGCCAGGATCAATCCCAAAATGAACAGGTACCAATAACGAGTATATTGATCTACGATCTCCCTAAGGGACTGTTCTCGTTCTGGTTGTGGCTGTGGTAAGTTGTTCATAGCTATGAGATTAACGGGTCAACAATATCACGCTGCTGAGGACCACCGTAAACAGCGATAACAAGGCTGGGATGTTGGGTATGAAACCCGATTTTTTGACTCCTTTAAGAGAGGGTTCCACGTATACGACGTCATTTTGTTTCAGAAAATAATAGGGACTGGAGAAGAAGTCGGTCTTGGTGAGGTCGATCCGGGTCACCTGTTGGTTACCGTCGATCTCTCGTATCACCATGATATTTTCCCGTTTACCGTCTTCAGACAGGTCGCCGGCCAATCCTAAGGCCTGCGTTAACGTTACTCGTTCATCCGGAATGTTATAAACTCCCGGATTATTCACTTCACCGATCACAGTTACCTTAAAATTCATGATCCGAACATCGACCACCACGTCGGTTATGAATTGCGATAGTTCACCTTTGAGTTGTTCCTCCACCTGGCCACGAGTCTTTCCGGCGACGGCGACCGCACCGATCACAGGAAATCGAATCTCACCATCCGAATTTACCAGATACCCCTGCAAGCCTGGATTCTGATTGTTTACGTTGCCTTCCAAACCTGTTTTTCGCTTAAATGGGGTAAGCACTTCTTCATTCATGGAAGAAATGGCTATATGCAGGATATCATTGTTCTCGATAATAGGCTCAAAAGTTTGCGAGTTGGTATCGTTGTTCAAAAGCTCGGCATCCTGAAAGTAGACGATCTCTTTTTTTGTGGCACACGATGAGAAGACTAGAAGGATGATAAGGAGGCTTAGCGGATATTTCATGGGCTGGTTATGTCAATACAAATATACTGTTTCTTAAAAAACGGATCTCCGGTGCTACATTAGGTGGTTTCGAGGTCTTTCTCCGGTTTAGAATCTTTGTCCAACACCTCAAAATCTGAATTCTCACTAATAAATTCTGGCACCAATTCTTTTAATAACATAACGACACGCTCGTCTTTGTGCCGTGTAGCCGCTTTAATGATCTCCTTGATCTTCGATTTGATCTTAGGAAAATCGCCGCTCGGTAATTTAGAGATCATGATCTTCGGATGATGGGTAGGCAGCGTCATAGAGCTATCGTTCAACAACTCTTCGTACAACTTCTCCCCCGGTCGCAATCCGGATATTTTGATGTCGATGTCGGTGTAAGGTTCCAGACCAGAAAGACGGATCATACGCTCTGCAAGATCCAATATTCTTACCGGCTCTCCCATATCGAACACAAATATCTCCCCTCCTTTGCCCATGGTCCCGGCTTGAAGCACCAATTGGCACGCCTCTGGGATGGTCATAAAATACCTGATGATATCCTTGTGGGTAACGGTAACAGGACCTCCCTGCATGATCTGTTTTCTGAAATGAGGGATCACCGATCCACTCGAACCCAAGACATTACCAAAGCGGGTGGTGATAAATCGTGTATAGACTCCTTTTTCATTCTGAAGCGATTGCACGTACATTTCGGCAGCACGCTTGGAAGCACCCATCACGTTCGTTGGATTTACTGCCTTGTCCGTCGAAACCATGACAAACTTATCGATGTCGTAATTGATCGACAGCACCGAAACATTTACAGTTCCAAGGATGTTTACATAAATAGCCTCGTGGGGGTTTCGTTCGATCAGCGGGACGTGTTTATAGGCTGCCGCATGGAAAATAAAATCGAAATCGTATTTCTTGAACATCAACTCCATCCGATACATATTGCTGATGTCCGCCAATTCCGTGATAAAATTCAGCTTAGGATGTGTCTGATTGAGGTAGATTTCCAGTTCGTGCAAAGCAGATTCGGCCTGATCCAATACCACGACAAGTCGCGGGGTGAACCCGGCTAACTGCCTAACAATCTCACTTCCGATAGAACCGGCTCCACCGGTCACAAGGATGGTCTTGTCGTCGATATCCTTTCGGATGAGCACGTTGTCGATGCTAATGGGCTCCCGCTGCAACAAGTCTTCTATCTGGATAGGTTTGATCTGATTTCTAATATCGTCCTTGGTGTTCCACTGTTCCATATTTGGCACATTAAACACCTGTATCTGGTGTTCGAGGCACTCTTCAACGATCTCATTCTTTTCTGCACCATTGAGCGACTCACTCACTATGATCACTCCTTCGATGTCCATGGCTTTGAGTGTAGTGGCAAAATCCGACTTTACCGGTATCACCGGTTTTCCCAGGATCTGATAGCGTTTGGACACCAGGGACTTTGTGAGAAACCCGGTAAGCTCGAAAGACAAATTCGATTCGGTTGTAATGGCACGCCCCAAAGAGATAGAATTGTCATCCACCCCAATGATGGCAACGCGCGTCTTGTTGATGCCGGAGGCCGCCTTTTTCAAAAATAAATAGCTCTCCTTCACCAGTATCCTGAAAAGCAGCAACATCGCAAACGACAGCAACATGAAAATGAACAAAAAGGTAGTCAGGAATATTTTCTGCCCGGTGAATTGCTCGTATATTTCATTAAAAATGTAAACGCTCAACGTAGTCGCGAAGGTCGCGAATGCCAGTTTCTTTATATCGGTGAATGTAGAGTGACGGATGATCCCCGAATACGTCCGAAATACAACAAAATAGAGCAAACTAACAGCCACTACTAGACCGCATTGAACAGGTACGCTTAGTACTTCGTGAAAGTTGATAGGAGTTCCCAGAAGGATCAGGTAGACCAAAACTGCCGCCACAGCAGACAGAACCGTATCGATAAGCATCACGATCCATCTTGGCAAATAGCGCTGATCCAGCAGGCTCAACCTATTATCGCCACTGTAAAGCTGTCCAAAAAAAATGCTCCGATTTCTTCACGGTACGGGGATTGGGGTATGTACAAATATAAGTAAATATCTATGCGAATTGGCGAATTACATCGACAATCCGCTTCTTCTCAGAATCACTCATGTTGGAACCCGATGGCAGACACAATCCATGCTCAAACAATTCTTCTGAAACGGCACCACCATACATTGGTGCCTGGGAAAACACGGGTTGCAAATGCATCGGTTTCCACAAAGGTCTTGATTCGATATTGTCGGCCAGGAATGCCAGCCGCAATTCTTCAGCAGAAAAACCCGCATTAGGACCCACCGTAATACAGCTAAGCCAATGATTGGAGAAAAAGTCTTCGCCGGGCTCGCTGAACACCAATACATCATAAGCCCCGTTAAATAATTCAGAATACATGGCATGATTGGCTCGTCGCCGTTGAATATGCCCATCGAGCACCTCCATTTGTCCTCGACCAATTCCGGCGCAAATGTTGCTCATTCGATAGTTATAACCAATTTGAGAATGCTCGTAGTGCGGAGCATCATCCTTGGCTTGAGTGGCCAGAAAAAGTGCTTTTTTAGCCATTTCCTCAGAACGACTCACAAGCGCACCTCCTCCGGAAGTTGTGATGATCTTGTTTCCGTTGAAGGACAAAATAGCCAATTCACCAAAGGTGCCACACCGTTTACCGGCATAGGTGCTGCCCAACGATTCGGCACTGTCTTCGATCAATGGAATTTCATAGTTACGGGCTATTGCCAATATCTCCTTTACTTTGAATGGCATGCCATATAGGTGCACCGCAACGATGGCTTTTGGTTTTTTCCCTTTTGAAATGCGATCCTTGATGGCTTCTTCCAGGTGCTCAGGGCAGATATTCCAGGTCTCTCGTTCGCTATCTACAAAAACCGGCGTTGCTCCTTGATACACGATAGGATTGGCGGAAGCAGAAAAGGTCATGCTCTGACAGAGCACCTCATCGCCGGGCCCAATTCCTAAAAGGATAAGTGCTAAGTGCAAGGCAGCTGTTCCCGAACTTACGGCAGTAACGTTTCCCTCACCCAGGTACTCCTGCAGCGCATTTTCAAAGCCGGTCACATTAGGCCCCAATGGAGCGATCCAATTGGTATCGAAGGCTTCTTGTACATAGCCTTCTTCGGTGCCTCCCATATGGGGAGATGATAAGTAGATTCTTGGGTTCATTTAGGTTGTTGGTACTTTTTAATGATAGCTGGTTGTCCGACCACTAAGGCATAGTCCGGGACGTCCTGGGTTACCACAGCACCCGCACCCACGACAGCCCATTTTCCAATGCGCACATTCGGTAAAATAATACTGCCGGCACCTATCAAACACCCCTCATCGATGCTCACTCCCCCGGCGACGGCCGCATTGATCGCAATATGACAGTAATCTGAAACACTTACATGATGCGATAAGGTGGCGTTATTATTTATGATGCAGAAGTCACCAACGTGAGCCGCTGCATCCACCACAACATGCGGAAAGACCACCGTACCTTTTCCGATGCTGGCACTGGGATATACCACCGCCGAGCTATGCACAAAAGACGGACAATCACCGTTATGTTCCAGGGCGATCTTCATTCTGGAATGATTGTCGCCCACACTAATGCAGAGAGGTATGTCCGATCGATACTCGCTGGCTGATTTGACAGGCACTCCAAGTACTTCGCTCCGACCGGGGGCGTCGTCAAACACTACATTGGGTTGATAATCTTCCAGGCTCCGGATGAGTTCCAACACCGCGAAACAGTGTCCGCCGGCTCCATATAAACCAATTTCTTTCATTTGGTATTCGTTCCTTTAAAAACTTCCATTGTTACCGAATCGCGGCTGCTAATACCTTCACGCCTGAACACTTTCGACACAGTAGCGAGTACAATCCGTAAATCCAGCATAAAGGTAACATTTTGCACATAGTAAACATCCAAATCGAACTTTTCCTCCCAACTAATAGCGTTTCGTCCATGCACCTGAGCCCAACCGGTGATTCCGGGTCGAACCTCGTGTCGTTTCTTTTGATGTTCGTTGTACAAAGGCAGGTAGGCCACCAATAAGGGTCTGGGGCCAATGAGACTCATCTGACCCGCGATCACGTTGAGCAGTTGTGGTATTTCATCCAGGGAACTCGACCGTATCGCACGGCCCAGAGACGTTAATCGATCGCTATCCGGAAGCAGTTTTCCCTCCGAGTCCTTTCGATCACTCATGGTTTTGAATTTCAGAATAGAAAAAATACGTTCTCCCATACCGGGGCGTTGCTGCATAAAGAATGGCGAACCCCTAAAGTGAAAAGCGAGCAGCAAGGCAATTACTAAAAAAACGGGCGAAAGAATAAAAAAGGCTATCAAAGCGACAACCAGATCCAGAATTCGTTTCAAACCATTTTTGTACACAGCGTAAAAATAATAAAGTAATTATTAGGGTATCGGGTATTCCCGAAGCAAAGCCTGCCAGACTTCCTTTCGTTCGAACAGTTCTGTGGTCAAGGGACGAGATCGCCTTACTATTCGCAACCTCAATGCTTCGTCGGCACATAGTCGGTCCATGGCCTCATAGATCGCATTTTCATTCTTCACAGGAAAAATCAGGCCGTTCTCTTCGTGTTCGACGATCTCATTGCAACCATTGATATCGCTTACCAATGCAGGTAATTCCATGGCGCCGGCTTGTAGCACCACATTGGGAAACCCTTCCCGGTAACTCGGAAAAACCAGGCAATCGCTTATCGCAAAATAAGGTCGTACGTCCGGCCGATAGCCCGTTGTTATGATATGTTCATTTGTTTGAATGGCCTGTTCTGTAGCTGTCGAAATGGGGTCCAGATCGTTTTCGTACGGGCCTACCAGAAGCAGTATGCAGTTGGGTCGCTCAGCATGTAGTCGCAAAAATGCAGCTACCAATTCATTGATACCCTTGTCCTTGACAATGCGTCCCACAAAAAGAAACACGAAGTGATCTTCCTTTATTCCCAGCTCGCGCCTTGTATTCAGCAGTTCTGATTCGGTATAGTGCGAACGTGAAAAATAAGTAGTATCGATACCGTTCGAACTGCCGTTGGCAATGACCTTGAGTTTATTTGGGGCCGCAAACTTTTCAGCAATGATAAAATCGGACAAACCCTTAGAATTAGGATACACACGTGTCGCAAAGCCGTAGGTGGATTTTTCTGCGGAATTCAATATGGCTCGTTTCAAACCGCGGGCTTCCATGAGTGGCAACCCGGCAACCGTATGATAGCGATGAGGAACACGAGCAAAATAAGCAGCCATCATACCAACCAAGCCGGCCTTGGGCGTGTGGGTGTGGACGATGAGGGGTTTTTCCTTCCGAAGAAAACGATACAATCGCCACACGGCACGCAAATCCTGAAATGGGGTGATCTTGCGTGTAAGTGGTAAAAAGAAAGTACGTACTCCTTCCCTTCTGCCATAAGCCTCCAGACGCTCCCTCTCGGCCGAAACGGCTACCACTTCAAAATGTTTCGACATGAATCCCAATTGCCCCTCCAGCAACTTTTCAAGGGAAAGTGGGATGGTGGTGATTCGTATTAGCTTTGGCTTTTGCATAGATCGCGATACAAGTTATAATGTTTATCGATCATCTTTTCCAGATCGTAGTGAGTTGCACGTTCCTGGCCAGCTTTGGACACCGCTGCGTAGTGTTGGTCATCTTCCAGGAGGTTGTCGATGGCTTGAGCCAATTCCTGCTCATTCGATTCGGAAAACAACACACCTGCGCCCTCAACCACCTGAGTGAGCCCCGGTACGCGAGAAGCAACAAACGGAGTACCACTTGCCAATGCCTCCATGCTGGAGAGCGACAGGCCTTCGAAATGGGATGAGAGCACCACCACATTGGCCATTCGTAACAACTGAGGCACGTCCATTCTCGTTCCCAAAAAATGAACACGTCCATCAAGTTCCAACTCTCGAACCAATTGCTCACAAGATCCTTGGAGCGGTCCGGTTCCTACAAGCAGTAATTGAGCCGAGGTACGAAGTTTGGACATGGCACGAATGAGCGTTTGCTGGTCCTTTTGCTCGGTAAAACTGGATACCTGGATAACGATCTTATCAGGCTGCGGAATGTCGAATTCCGTTCGAGGGGCCGGAGCAGCATCTCGAAATGTAGCCACATCGATCCCGTTGTGAATGAGATGAAATTTTTCTTTGGAAGCACCCAAATGCACCTGTAATTTGTCACCCACCTCTTGGGTGATAGCAACGATCGCATGGTACCTGGCATACGCCCAACGATCAAAAAGTTTGAAGAACCACCCCCTGCGCCTGTTGGAAGTGTTATGTTCTGTGAACACCAGTTTCGTTTTGGTACTACTTAACGATTTTGCAATGGCCGTCCAGTACAGGGCGGGAAACAAATGGACATGGACGAGATCGTACTCCTTCAAATACCTCCGGATACGTAGGGCATGCAGCGGATTGTAAACACTGCCATTGGACAACGCATGAACCACAACATTCGACTTTTGTAAGCGGCTAAGAAAGGGATGATCGGTGCCATTAAGCACGAGTACTTCCATAACGATGCCCTTGTCGCGGTACTCGGGTACCGAATCGAGGATCAACTTTTCGGCACCACCGGTGGCAAGACTATTAATGATCTGAAGCACCTTCATGTGGGTTGCAGTTGTTTGATTTTTCGATAGTAAAGGATCCAAAGGCCCGTAATGAGGAAAACCGGGATAAACATATTCTTTTGACGTAGCATGATCCCCAGATTTCCCAGGACAAATGAAAACAGTATGGTCCCGATAAGGAAGAAAAAGAACATTCCCTTAATGGTAAAACTGGACTTCCTCAAGGCCAACAATGGGCGGTTCACTGCTATCACTGTTGTAAACAGTAGCAGGATGAGGTTTTCTACGGAAGCCAACACCGCCAGCGCCCCGTTCACGTCGAAGAACAGGGGTCTGTAGAGAAAGGTGAAAATTTTCAAAGGGATGGGATACCCGGAAATATCAACGCTGGAACCCGTTCGATCCCGACTGAGCGTTGTGGCACGGGTATTGGCAAATTCTTCAATATTATCCACTTCCAGACTGTCCAACTGTATGGTCTGTAGTACATAACCGAATAACGACACAAAACCGATGATAAAAACGACAATGATAAAGAAGCGTTGGTAAGGTTTCAAGCGACCGTCGAATAAGTATCCAATAGCGAAGGCGATCATCAAAAACAAAGCAATATGCGGACGAATAAGTACGGCAAGCACAAGACTTACGGCTATTAGAGGTAATCGTTTCCTCACTTTCAACAATCCAAAAATAAAGGCATGTATGCAAAAGAACAGGATGGCATCCTTCCCTATTCCGGAGGACCAGAAATGCAGATTGGGCAGGAATAGTAGCAGCGGGAATAGCGGTATTCTCGCAATTTTCAGGGAATAGAGCACCGAGGTCTCTCCAAACAACTCCTTGATGATCTTAAACAAGTAGACAAAGCCAAGAAAGCCTAGTAAGGCATACATCATATTCCCGGTAAAGAAGGACAATTCCAACAAATTGGCCGGAAAAAAATTGAAAAAGTACATGAAACTGGAGGCCTTTTGATTCACCACCAAATAGACCATATCACCGAAGGTGCCATTTTTGGGTAGGTTCCAATACTTTACGGCATCTCCACCATTGCCTTCAATATAAAGGTGGAACGCAACGGCAATGAGAAAATGATAGAAAAACAGTCGGGCAAGCCACTTCTGTTCAGAAGAAGAAAAGCCAGGTATGAGTGTTTTTAAATTGAAGCCAACCAAAAACACGATCACACAAACACAAATATCTAATAGTAACATGTACCCGATTCTTTTGTAAAAATGGAGCTGAGCTTCTCGGCCGTATCAGGAGAGAGTTTTATGGCAACTTTTTTGTCGCTGCTCACCTTTCGAAATAGCCATTGCTTGAATTTGGTTCCAAATACTTTTGAAAAATAATCTTTTAATCCCAACTGTTTCAAAAAGTAGAACACTTTTTGAAAACGGAGTGATCGACTCGCATTCCTATGAGCCGATTCTCGCGACGGAAATGCCCCAACTTCCAGGAATTCGGCAACGGTCTCCAGGGCCTTTTCCTGATCGCCTATCCAATCCTCAAATTTCAGGACCAAAACCTGCTGGAATAACGAGCGATAACGCGCCACGGTACTGTCGTAGGAACTCATTCCGATGTACGAATTCCATTCCAACGACGCTGTCTCATAACGTTCGATCTCTCTCGAGACGACCGTCTCAAATGCATCCTTCACCCTTCCTTTTCCCAGATCCATTTGGTAATGCGAGTGTGCGCGCTTTAAAGGATCGCGCAGCAAAATGATGATTCTGGCATTGGCGTTATATCGATGAATCTTTTCTGCCGCCTCGGGTGCATGGAGATAGGCCGTACTTCCTTCGGCAAGAATGCTTTCGTTCCTACGCATCGAGAAAAGCGTTTTGTAGTGCTCGGCAGATTCTAATTTGCAGATATGAAGCGGTGCCGGAAACTCCTTTTCAAAATAATGGTCCTCATCAAAGAATCGGGAAGGCTCGTACAGGTTTATGGGAAGTTTATCCACAAAAAAATGGGGCTCCTTTATGGGCGAAACATAGATCTCCTTGTGCAAAGCAAGCTGTTCCATGAAGGTAGTCGTGCCAGCCTTCATCGCACCTACAACAAACAAATTTGCTTTGTGTTCGCTCATTATTTTCGTTTCAATAGTCTAAAAAATCCGTAGGTTCCCTTAAATGGAAACCAATGTAAAAAGTTCAGCAGGGTTTTCTTTGGGCCCGACATCACCTTCCGGGCAAGCACCACTACGTTCCGGTCCTCATGCTTGTTATACGACTTATAGTTCTTAATATAGGTGTACAGCACGAAGCGATTACAGTAGTTGATGAAATGTTTTTTTTCTGAAGCATTCAGGCGATCACCTGTTTCGTGTAAAGTATTCAGAAATAGAGAAAAATCGGCAGGTTCGTAGTGTTGGTTGGAAGCCGAATTTGACTCGGTATTCCTATAGAAGGAAAGGTTGCGATTCAGAAAAACAACTTCCTCCCCTAGGCACAGCCGTATCCAAAGATCATGATCTTCATGTTTCTTCTGTCCCGGTCGGAAGACTCCCGATGCCAATAAATGATCCTTTTGTATGATTGCGTTGGAGGAATTGATCAACGGCAGATGGTTTCCGATGACCTCGAAAAAATTAACCATCCCTACCTCGCCGTCGTTGGGAAGAAGGGCATTGTCGTAGCGCTTGAGCTCATCAGTAAAAACATGGGTTCTTCCACTGGCAAATAACTTCTGTCCTGGAAAAGCCGAGATCACATCGACCATGGCCTGCAAAAAATTTTCATCCCACCAGTCATCCGCATCCAAAAAGGCCACCCACTCGTATTTAGACTCCCTGATCCCCTTATTTCTCGCCTCAGAAACCCCTGAGTGTTCAATATGTATGAGCCGCAGCCTGGGATCCTCTATGGCCTGAACCACCTGCTCCGAACCATCCGTGCTGCCGTCGTTGATCACCAACAGTTCGAAGTTGGTAAACACCTGGTTGAGCACCGAATCGATGGTTGCTTCTACGAAGGTTGCTTTGTTGTACAATGGAACTATCACCGAGATCATACTAGCCGTTCTTTTGGATGAGGCGCCGAAGCAGCGCTTTATATCGTTCTTCGCTATGTCGAATGCTAAATGCTTCGGCTCTTTGCCTGGCATTGGAAACAACGTTTGCACAGGCTTGTTTATCCTTCAATAGGTCATCGATCCACTGTGATAAACTATCCGGTTTCCATTGGTCGGGCTTGTCGATAAGCTTCCCATACGGACTCTGGTAGGGCAATGACACCTGCTCATTCCAATCCGGGGCAAGGATCTCACGTGGACCGCCACAATCGGTAGCGATTACAGGCACGCCGAGGATCATCGACTCAACGACCACCAGGCTAAAAGACTCGGACTCAGAAACCATCAGGGAAAGTGTGGCTCCCTTAACAATGGGATAAGGATTTGGTACGTTACCCAGCAACAGCACCTTTTCACTCAGCCCCAAGGATTTCACACGGTCTTCAATCTCCGAGCGAAGCGGTCCGTCGCCTAAGAGTACCAATGAGATCGGATTCAATTTCAAATACACTTCCAGCGCATCGATCAAGGCCAGATGATTCTTTACCGGACGAAATCCCGCAACATAAACCATGTAAGAGTTCGGCAATGAAACATGCGGCGGTTGTAGGGCTTCTCTAAGGATCGTTTCAACAGGTAAACCAACGTAGATCACTTCATGCGGCACATCCAGTTGGTAGTGACTGTCAAACATTTCTTTGATGTAGTGCGACACCGAAACGATTTGATCGGCCTTCTGATATTGTCGCCTCACAAAGCGACGCAGCAACCACGAGCCACCGGTTTTGATACTCCATTCTCCGTGCAATACGCAAACGGTACGTTCATTTTTTCTACTCAACACATTGAGCATGTTGGCCATTAACATATGGCTTATCACCACTTTGGGAGACCACTGTTGCTTCAATCGCTTGAGTTGCTTCACAATGCGCAATTGACGAACAAACCTTCCCAATGGTGTGGAACGAGGGGGAACATCCAGTTCGATCACTTCACCTGCATGATCGTAGCGATGCGCTGTTGGGTTATATACAACCGTTTTATGGTTAAAGGTGCCATCAAGGCGCAAGCTCAAATCGGCGGCAAATTTCTCTGCCCCTCCTTCATACAAACTTGGTATTATGGTAACGATGTCCTCCTTCATTCAAGATGTTCGTTCCAATGACTTAGATCCCTGTCGATCAAGGTGGCTAATAGTGCAATATCTTCAGCAAAATATTCGGCAAGCATTCGCCGGGTTTCCAACTCCATCGCTGCCCTGTCTCGCGACTTCACATTCACGGCATTTGCCTTATTCAATAATCCGAAACCTTTCGTAATCCCCAATTTCTGCTTGGTTTTACCAAGCAATTTAGTGGTTTG
>JBCCHR010000012.1:0-17607 GCA_039028655.1 Bacteroidota bacterium | reverse complement strand
TCCACCCATTCAATTGAGGGAAAACCCCCGTTAAAGGGGGTGTTTTTCCACCTTTTTAGATGGCTTATAAATATGTAAACAACAGATATTCAGATTCTTAACTGTTGTTTACATATTTATAAGCCATCTAAAAAGGTGGAAAAACACCCCCTTTAACGGGGGTTTTCCCTCAATTGAATGGGTGGAACTCCCCTGCTTTTCAATCCAATTGAAAGGCAGATTAATGGTATTTGTCCTTTGCCAGAATCAGGTAAATTACAGACTATTTTCAGGGAATTGGCTCTTGATAAACAGCACCGGTATCTCTTTCTTTGTTATGGTTATGAAGAGCAGCAAGGTTAGCCTCCTTAGGGTTGTACATTTTATAATACTGTCTCATTCAAAACCACAGCGTTACAAGGGCCCGAAATTTGTGATATGTTATCATATGGGGAGCACAGGTTTCGGCTAAAATTTTTAAGTTTTTAGTTATAGAAAAGTTCGGGAATTCGATTTCCGGACTTTTTTTATGCTGAAGTCATCTTCGCCCTGGACAGCAGAAGATTGCAAATCCTGTGTAAGACAAGTGCTATGACCGTCCCGACCAATGCCCCCACCAGGATGTCGCTCGGATAATGAACCCCAACGTAGATGCGACTCAAACTAAAGAACAACGGCCAGAGGTAGGCCCAGTAGATCCTGCGGTTGAACGTACGCAACGCCAACACCAAAAAGGTAACGATCGCAAAGCTGGTGCTCGCGTGACCGGAGAAAAAACTAAACGATTCCGGCTGCTGAAGCACTCGTAACGATGAAGCCAGGGATTCGAGATTGTTGGGACGCCATCGGCCAACCACCTCCTTGGTAAGCTCTGCCAGCCCGAAGGTAACCGCAAAACTAAGTACGGCCATGACCAGCACGATGAGTGCCTGTTTTCTTTTGTAATAGTAGAAAATGAGAAAGGCGAAGAAACAAAACAGCGCAATCCAGCTCTCGATGCGTGTCACAAACACCCAAAAGCCATCAAAGGGTGTACTTCCTAAATTATTCAGAAAAACTAATAACTCTCGATCCCACTGTTGCAGCGTCTCAAGCATTTAGAATTTTCTTTTGATGGGACCCGTGATCTCCTTTACATCATCTTTTACCTTGTCGATCTCCTTCTTTACGTCCTGGGTAATGTCGATATCGATGCCTTGTTTCTCAGCACTTTTAGTGATCTCGGTCTTTATGTCGTTGGTGGCGTCCTTGATCTGGCGCATTCCCTTCCCAAGCCCACGGGCTATTTCCGGGACTTTATCAGCACCAAATACCATCAAGACAATGAAGAGGATGAAGGCAATTTCGGCACCGCTGATAAACAAAGGAAGTGTGATCGTTCCCATACCACAAATATAATCATGACGAACGAGTTTATCCCTCCCCCTTGATTCTTTTTTTAATTGAAAAGCCCTGTCACGATCACGCAACAGGGCTCCTTGGTCTTAACAGGATATCCTACTATCCTTTTACTTTTTCTTTGAATTTGTTGAATTCACCCAACTTCTTGCGCTTTGGCCAGGAGTTGTTAGAGGTATCAATATCGGCAGTTTCCTCATCCGGATCCACAACGATCTTGGTGATCTCCTTGTCGGATGCCACCATCTGCCCAACGGCTTCATCATTCTTTCTCCAGATCTGGGCCGGGTAGGTTACACGCTCCGTGCTTCCATCGCTGTAGGTATACTCCGCGATGATAGGCATTGGGATTCCTCCTGGTTTTTCAAAAGTTACCTCATAGAAATACTTAGGGTTCTTCAACTTCGCTCTTTCATCGGCCGACATGTTGTCCATGATAAATTCCTGGAGGGTGGTCACATCGTTTAGCGAGGCTGTTTTCATTTCCTCTTCGAAGTCTTCACTGTCCTCTTCCACAAGGTATACCAATGGCGGAAGGTCGCTTTCTTTCATTCCACGAGCTTCGATCATCTCACGAACTTGCTTGTTCATCTTGGATGTTACGTAGAATTTCTTCACACCTTTCACCCCGATATCGGTATAATCGGTTGTAAAGAACCAGGCTCTCCAGAACCAATCAAGGTCTACTGCAGACGCATCTTCCATGGTTCGGAAGAAATCCTCTGGATTCGGGTGTTTGAACATCCAACGCTGGGAATAGGTTTTGAAAGCATAATCGAACAACTCACGTCCCATGATGGTCTCTCTCAGGATATTGAGTCCAACGGCAGGCTTCGAATAGGCATTCGCTCCGAAGTTATAGGTATTCAATCCCTTGGTCATGATGGGTGCCATTCGGTCTTGATTTCCACTCATATAATCTACGATCGTCTTGGCCGGGCCACGACGCGAAGGGTATTTCTTGTTGGGTGCGATGGCTTCCGGATATGCTTCTCCAAAATCCTGTTCGGCCACATACTGTACGAAAGTATTGATCCCTTCATCCATCCAGGTCCACTGACGCTCATCGCTGTTTACGATCATTGGGTAGTAGTTATGACCCACTTCATGAATGATCACACCAAACATTCCGTACTTGGTACGATCGCTGTAATTTCCGTCTTTATCCGGACGTCCGTAGTTCCAACAGATCATTGGATACTCCATACCCTGATTCTTGGCGTGTACCGAAATGGCCTTGTGATAAGGATAATCAAATGCCATTCGGGAATACGTTTTCAAGGTACTAGCAACCACTTTGGTCGACCAATCTTCCCATAATGGATTTCCTTCGGGCGGGTACACGGATACGGCCATTACATCACGGTTTCCAATTTTCACGGCCATCATGTCCCACATATATCGTCTTGAAGTGGCAAAACCATAGTCACGCACATTCTCGGCACGGAATTTCCAGGTCTTGGTGTCCGTGGAGAATCCTTTCGAGGCAGCCTCGGCTTCTTCTTCAGTAACAATAAGAACCGGCTCGTCATAACTTTTCTTGGCCTTGTTATAACGATTCATCATAGTTTTTGAGAATACTTCCTTGCGGTTCAAAAGAACCCCGGTAGCGTCCAACACATGATCGGCAGGAACTGTAATGGTCACATCGTAGTTCCCAAACGGTAACGCAAATTCATCACGTCCCCAAAACTGACTGTTCTGCCAGCCTTCCACATCACTGTAAACAGCCATTCTCGGGAAGAACTGAGCAATTACATAACCCTTGGTCCCGTCTTCAAATACTTCATAACCGCTTCGTGCACGGTCGATGGTATGGTCAGGAATATTGTACCACCACTTGATAGAGAATGTGAATTTCTCTCCGGTCTTCAAATTCTGCGGCATTTCAATGCGCATCATGGTCCGGTTGATCATATGCGGTAGCGGCTGCCCTTTGGCATCCTTTACATAGTCGATCTTGAAACCTCCATCAAAGCCTTCCCCCATGTATTTACCAACGAACGATCCAGCCATCTGCGCAGGGAATGCGCCGCTAGGTTCGATCAAAGGAGATTTGGAATCGCGCGCACGCACATTTTGGTCCAACTGTACCCAAAGGTACTCAAGCTCGTCCGGAGCATTGTTGGTGTAGGTAATCGTTTCCTCTCCGTATAGTCTTGAGTTGGTGTCGTCCAGTCGCAGGTCCATCACATAATCTGCCTGCTGCTGATAGTATTGTGGTCCGGGAGCTCCGTTACCACTTCGGTAGACATTGGGAGTAGAAAACTCCTCATATAATTGTTTGAAGCGGTTGTTGTTGTAGTGTCCCGGTTTTCTTTCTTCGGAATCTGCTTCGTCCTGAGCAAATGCGGTGCCTGCTGCCAGAAAGATAGCTGTTAAGGTTAAGTACTTTAAGAGTTTCATTGTAGGATTTTGATTTTGTTAATTAAAAAGCGTCTAAAAATAGGATATATCAGGCAGTTAGCCCTCCCATTTAATTGAAGTTTAACAGTCCTTTAGGATTATCCGCATCCAGTATCATACTTCGTCGTTTCTTTGAGCGTTTTACATGGATAATGTTCTGTTGATCCTCAAATAGTTCCAGGAGCATCTTATTTTCTACTGATATTGATTCCATTTCCGGTACACCGGTTACTTCGATGTAGCTTTTCACCTCATCATTCTCAAATTCGTGGCCCAGGTAAGTAAGTTCCATTGGCTCACCATTTACCGAAACCTCCAGTTTCTGAAGCACATAGGTTTTCAACAGATCGGTATCGGTGGCCGATACTTTCTCAGGGTCGAGCGTTACATCTTCCGAGTACCGGGCTTGTAAAACATCTTCGATGTCGTCTATAAAAAGTTTATTGATGATTTGCAGGCTGCCTTCCTCTGCTACGTACTCGATCTTCGTAATACTTACATAAAACTTATGCAGGCCAAATGAAACTACCAATGGGAGCAGCAGTACAAGAAGACCTATTCGGAAATAGTTCATAGGATGAATTCATTTAAAATTAATGGACGTTCACTGGTCGGTTTAGTTACAAATACTATTCCTTTTTTTCCGACATGCGCAAAGTATACTCTTTTCCGTGACTGGCAAAAGTTTCCAGCACCAAATTATAATGTTCCTTATTAAAATGATCTTCTATGTCGCTGGTTTCAATACAAAAAAGTAAAAAATCGTACAATCGCTCTTCAGGTATTCCGTAGCTCTCTTCATAGAATTGCGGCGTATAATAATTGATCATTTTTACGACCAGCACATTCTGCGCTTCCCATTTTCGTTTGATGCGCAGTTTTCTGTAGTAACCACTTAGATGCTTGTATAAGGCCTCCAGATCGACCGAAAGAGGGATCACCGGCACTACCGGAGCGATCTTTTCTTCCGGTTCTCCTGTGAAGCCGGGTATTCCCACATCGTCAAAATTAATGGTGTCCTTGATCTCAATGTTCTTGATGTCCCATTCCAGATTCCCTGAAAGGCGTGGACCCAATAGCACCTCGTCCAATTCTGTAACGAGTGTTTCCAGTCTAATGCCCACATACCCTTCGTTGTAGATCTCCGTAGTGATCACGAGTTGTTCCGGCACATAGGCGACGGAAGAAATTATCAAGGTGTCCAAAGGTTGCGCCTTTATTCTGAACTCACCCTGGGCATTGGTTACGGTATTAAATCGCGATGAACGGTTGAGAATGTGGATTCCTTCTATGTCCCGTGAATTTAGAATCTTTCCATAGATGGTCTTTTCCTGCCCCAAGAGGGTCATGGGAAGGGAAAGCAAGCAAAACCATAGAAACCATTTAACCACCGTTGGAAAGTCGCTTTTTGTATTCGAGGCTGCGCTGCAACAAGAATTCCAGCAATTCGATCTCGTTCTCAGTTCGCATTAGGTAAGGAGTAAGTCCGTTCTCTTCGGTATAGAAAACAAAGTCGTTCACCCGATCTTCCGGGATCTTAAAAGTATTGGCGATATAGTACTGCGGATAGCGGTCGAGAAGTGCGTTGGTGGCCACGCGTTGATCTTCTATCACCTCTTTATCTGATTTGTTTTTCTTCGGAAACAAGGTTCGAAACAAAATACCCATATCCACACTTGCCTGAGGTACAGCGTTCACGTTCAAGGCCTCTTCGGCGGCGTTTCCTGTAACACCCACCTGTCCGTCGTTCTCAAAATTATAGCCAAATTCCAGCGCGGCGTAGGATAAGTCCCAACCCGGTGCATACACCGAAGTTTCAATCTGCTTCGCATCGAGTTGGGCATAGCCCATGAGATCGGTACTGCGCACGATGGCGGCCCCCAATTTGTAGACGTTTGGATTGAGATAAATAAGTAGCGATTTATTGAGGACGTCTTCCTCCGTAATGGCCAGTTCGCGACTTTCAAACTGCAGGGCAGTCACCAGCAAACGATCGTTGGCCGCTATGGCCAACTCAAACTCACCATTCTCATTGGTTATGGTTCCTCGCTGCGAAGATATGTTATAGATGCTAATGCCTTCTTTTTCGGTGGAGGCTGGCACTTTTACCATACCTTTGGCAGTAGTTCTCTCTACCTCCTGGGAGAAAGCAGCAATGGTTAAAAACAGCAAGCAAGTGGTTAGTAGCAATTTCATATCTTAAAGATACTCATTGTTTTCTTATGGAATTATTAATACGGTCGCCAAGGTTTTGTTAAATTTGAAGGTGCATCAAAAAATACACTCATTTCATTTTCCACTGCCATGAAAAACATGATCGTAGCCAGCACTTCCACGCTTCACGGAGGTGGCTATCTGGAGTACTTACTGCCCACCCTCACCGAGTTTTTCGGTCATACAGAAGAAATACTTTTTGTACCCTATGCACGACCGGGAGGTCTTTCTCACGACGACTACACGGCAATCGCAGCCCGGGCGTTTTCAGCAATAAAAAAGAAGCTTATTGGGATTCATACTTTTGAAGAACCGGGGCAAGCTTTGGAAAACGCGCAGGGCGTTTTTACCGGTGGTGGAAATACCTTTGTATTGGTTTCCGAACTGTACCGCACCGGCATCATGAATGCGCTGCGCAGACGATTGTTCGAAGGACTTCCCTACCTCGGGACGAGTGCGGGAAGTAATATTTGCGGTCTCACCATGCAAACCACCAACGACATGCCCATCGTATATCCTCCATCGTTCAAAACACTGGGAGCCATCCCATTCAACATCAATCCACATTACCTCGATCCCGATCCGTCCAGTACGCATATGGGGGAAACACGGGAGACACGCCTGCAAGAATTTCACACGCAAAACAACATTCCCGTAGTGGGTTTGAGAGAAGGAAGTTGGTTGCAGGTGGCAGGCGATGAGATCACCTTAAGCGGCGCACTTTCGGCTCGCGTTTTCGAACAATCAAAAGCTCCTTATGAATTGGAAGCGGGATCCAGGATCAGCTTTTGAGCCAACTCCCAAGTTTGTTAGCTCTTAAGGGGTTTGATAAAATGATACCCGCGGGCAATGAAATCCTGGTTGTTGTAAAACTTGTGCGAGGGATAATTGTCGACGTACGTATTTAGTTCCACCCAATTGCATTGTTTACCGGCCACATAGTCGTAGATAAATGTCATCATTTTATTGCCAATACCCTGACCGCGATACGCAGTATCCAACACCACATGATCGATCTCGCAGCTCTTGCCGGAATAGTGCCGTGTTTGAAACCACATGCCACAAATGCCAATCAGCCGGTCGTCGTCGTAGATTCCCAGGCACTCATAATTTTGTTGTGCCATTTCAAGGGCACGCTCTTTGAGGGTTTCTTCGGAAATGGATCCGCCGTTCAACTGGTAGAGCAGGGGCACGATGATACGTATCTCTGAAGGATCGATTATCTTGAATTGGATGTCCATAAATGGGAATTTAATCGTATTTTCAACCACCACTAATGTAGCGAATGAAGCGGAAAGATTTTATAAAAAGTTCAGTCATTTTGGGCACCGGTTTGAGCGTGTTACCTTCCTTCACCTTAGCCGGCTTGCAGGAGACCTTTACCAGGGACATGCTCATTGGAAAAGGAAACCCGAATATTGTAGGGAACACCTACACTTCGAAAATGGAGCGAGCCACCAAAGAGGCTTATACGCGAATGAAACAAGCAGCAGCGGAAGCTGGTTTTACGATCGAGGTAGTTTCTGCCTATCGGAGTTTTCAGCGGCAAAAAGAGATCTTTGAAGGCAAGTACCATCGATTTACCAACCAGGGACTCTCTCCTGCTGATGCGATCGACAAGATCATCGAATATTCTACCATTCCAGGCACCTCCAGACACCATTGGGGAACCGATATCGACTTGATCGACGGTGGAGCGAAGCGCCCAGAAAGTGTCTTGCAGGCAAAACACTTCCACGGTAACGGACCCTTCTGCAAATTCAAGGAATGGATGAACGAACATGCCACCAGTTTTGGTTTCTACGAAGTGTATACCGACCATCCCGAACGGAAAGGATTCGAGTACGAACCCTGGCACTTTAGTTATGCTCCGGTCTCCATTCCGATGTTGGAGGCTTACAAAAATCTGGATGTGAAGGCAATCCTTCAAGCAGAACAGATTGCCGGAAGCGCGTATTTTACCGATGATTTCATATCGCGATATCGAAAACAGCACATTTTGGACATCAATCCAGAGTTACTTCCGTAACTTTAGAATTCAGAAAAACAAAAGATTATGAGAGGTAGTTGGAAAATCAGGATTGCCATTGGACTTATTATCGTTTTATTCGCGTTCTTTCAGAAATGCTCACGAACCGAAACCAACCCTTATACCGGACGAGAACAGGCCATTGCCTTAGACCCGCAGCAGGAAATTGAACTTGGTTTTAACAGTGCCCCACAGATGGCCGCTCAGCATGGTGGCTTGTATCAAAGTAGCCGTGATCAGGAGCGGATCGATGTGATTGGCGACCGCCTCGTTCGCAGCAGTGTTGCCGGTCAAAGCGATTACAAGGACGATTTCGATTTTCATCTCCTGGCCGACGCAAGGGCCGTAAATGCCTTCGCACTGCCCGGAGGGCAAATATTCATCACCTACGCTTTGTATTCCCAACTGGAAAACGACGACCAAATTGCCGGGGTTCTCGGACACGAGATCGGACACGTTTTGGGCCGGCATTCGAGCGAACGGATCGCGGAAAGTGATTTCTGGCAAACCATTTCACAGGGAGCCAACGTTGGGGCCAATGCTGGTGACCTCGTAGCAGGAATTGGGCAAAACACCTTGCTTACCAATGGTCGTGGCGACGAACTCGAAAGCGACGAATTGGGCGTGCGGTTCATGATCGATGCGGGATACGATCCCTACGAGATGATCGATGTGATGGAGATCCTAAAAGCAGCGGCAGGCGGTAATCGTGTGCCCGAATTTCAAAGTACGCATCCCGATCCGGATAACCGGATAGAGAGGATCCGGGAAGCCATTAAGAAATACGGTGGTTAGACCATCCTGCGCGTATATTCATATCGAAACGTGAGACTGTACGCCTTCATGCCATTTGGCAGCCTAATTTTGTTCCCTACACGTACTTTGGAGGTTCGCAACTCGCCGTTTGAAATCCCTAAACTGGTCCCTATAAAACTTTTATAGAAAAGCCGTGTAAATGGGCTATACTTCGACCTTGTATTTTATATTTGCATATGCCAAAAAATGTGATCTTAATGATACTCGATGGCTGGGGCATTACCCAGGATCCGGAGGTCTCGGCCGTGGCCCAGGCCAAAACGCCATTCATCGATTCGCTCTACCACAAATATCCGAATGCCAGGTTGATCACCCATGGCATGGATGTGGGGCTTCCCGAAGGACAAATGGGCAACAGTGAGGTGGGACATACCAATCTAGGTGCCGGGCGAATTGTGTACCAGGACCTTGTAAAGATCAATCTTGCCATTCAAGATAATACGCTGAAAGATCAGGTGATATTAAAGCAAGCCTACGATCACGCCAGGGATCAAGGAAAGAATGTGCACCTGATGGGATTGCTCTCCGATGGCGGTGTTCATTCCCACATCAACCATGTAAAGGGACTTCTGGATGTGGCAGCACAGCAAGGGTTACAAAATATCTACGTTCATGCCTTTACCGATGGCAGGGATGTAGACCCAAAATCGGGTGCCGGATTTGTGGAAGAGCTGCTGGCTCACATGGATCGATCTGGAGGAAAACTGGCCTCGGTAATTGGTCGCTATTTTGCCATGGACCGTGACAAGCGTTGGGAACGGGTAAAAAAGGCCTACGATTTGTTGGTTCATGGAACCGGAAATGCCTCTACCAATGCCGTGGAGACCATTCGAAATAGTTATGCCAATGGGATCACTGATGAGTTTCTCGAGCCTATTGTTATTACTGAAAACGGAGGTCCTGTAGCCACAGTTTCGGAAGGAGACGTGGTTATTTTCTTCAATTTCAGGACCGATCGGGGGCGGGAGCTCACCGAAGTTTTGTCGCAGCAAGATCATCCGGAACTGCAGATGAAGAAATTGAAGTTGCACTACGTTACCATGACCAATTACGACGATTCGTTTGAGAATGTACAGGTGATCTACGACAAGGAAAACCTGAACCAAACGCTTGGTGAAGTGCTCTCCGATCACGGCAAGACGCAAATACGCATCGCCGAAACCGAGAAATATCCGCACGTAACCTTCTTCTTCAGCGGAGGCCGTGAAGCAGCCTTCCCAGGTGAAAAACGCATCCTGTGTCCTTCACCTAAGGTAGCCACCTACGACCTGCAGCCGGAGATGAGCGCCAGGGAGATCAGGGATAAGATCGTACCGGAAATCGAACAGAGTTCAGCCAACTTTATCTGTCTCAACTTTGCCAATCCAGATATGGTGGGTCATACCGGAGACATGAATGCGGCTATAAAGGCCTGTGAGACGGTAGATGCCTGTACCAAAGATATTGTAGAAGCGGCGCTCCAACAGGGATATGCCACCCTCATTATTGCCGATCACGGCAATAGTGAGACCATGAAAAACCCTGATGGATCTCCACATACGGCCCATACCATCAATCCGGTTCCCTTCATTGTGGTCGACAAAGATGTTACCTATGTGAGTGAGGGTATCCTGGCCGATATCGCACCTACTATCCTGGATCTTATGCAAGTTCCACAGCCGGAAATAATGACTCAAAATTCGTTGATCAAAAAATAAAACATCATGAAAAAACTTGTTTACATATGCGCATTCCTGCTTATCGTTTCTTGTAAATCGAATAAGGAAGAAGAAGCAAAACCCGAAGAAGTAGCATCTCCTTATGCAAAGGAACTGGCAACGCCAAGCTCCGAAACCGACTTCAATAAATTGACCCTTTCCGAAGAAGACGAAGAAATTCTACTGGGGTTGATCGATCGAAAAGGACTGCAGCGGGAACAATTCAAAACCTGGTTTGATTCGTCCTATCGCGAACATCGGGTGGATACCTCCATGATCGAGCTGATCAATCCATTGATCGTCGAAAAAGACATCCGCATTTTCATGGGCACCTGGTGCGAGGACAGCCAACGAGAAGTACCGGCGTTTTTCAATCTGCTGGATGAATTGGAATTTGACACGGAAAACCTGTACCTCACCGCTGTATCGAGAAACAAAACCACACCCCAGGGCTACGAAGAAGGGTATAACATTGAGTACGTACCTACCATCATTTTCCTCGAAGGTGAAACAGAATTGGGCCGCATTGTGGAATATCCACAGGAAAGCCTCGAAAAGGACATCTACGCTATTCTTTCCGGAGCCGGTTACAAGCACTCCTACGAGGATTGAAGTGATTAATTCTTCGTAATTTAGCAGCCTAAAGTATCCCCAAATGATTGAAACAATGACCATAGCGGTGGATTTCGACGGAACCATCGTGGAAGACAATTATCCCAGCATTGGCAAACCGCAACTATTTGCCTTCGATACCCTCAAGAAATTACAGGAGAAAGGGCATCGGCTCATATTGTGGACCTATCGCCACGGGAAGGCATTGGATGAAGCGGTGGCATTTTGCGAGGAACACGGAATTAATTTTTACGCCGTTAATAAGAGCTTCCCTGAGGAACAATTCGACGATAAATACAGTAGGAAGATCAATGCAGACCTGTTTATCGACGACCGCAATTTTGGAGGTATGGTGAGCTGGGGTGAAATATATCAGAATATCATTGGAGAAGAGCAATTGGCTGCTCCGCAAAAAAAACGCAAAAAAAGCTGGTTTCGGCGATAATATATGATCATTACCAAAACACGAGAAGAAATAGAATTGATGCGAGAGAGCGCACTGGTCGTATCACGTACGCTCGGTATGCTCGCCAAGGAAGTAAAACCCGGTGTAACCACCAACGCACTCGATAAAATGGCCGAAGAGTTCATAAGAGATCAGGGTGCCGTTCCAGGGTTCCTCGGGCTTTACGGCTGCCCGTCTACACTACTCACCAGTGTAAATGAAGCCGTGGTACACGGTCTCCCTAACGACAAACCCCTGGAAGAGGGAGATATAGTCGCCATCGATTGCGGCGCGATCAAGAACGAATTTTATGGAGACCATGCCTATACGTTCGAAGTAGGAGAAGTGGCCGAGGAAACCAAACAACTCCTCAAGGTCACCAAAGAATCGCTTTATATAGGCATCCGTGAAGTGAAAGTAAACAACCGTGTGGGGGATGTGGGTTACACCATCCAGAATTACTGCGAGTCCTTCGGCTACGGCGTGGTTAGAGAACTCGTGGGACATGGCTTAGGAAAAAAATTACACGAGGATCCCGAAATGCCAAACTACGGCAGGCGTGGTCGCGGAAAGAAGTTTCCGGAAGGAATGACCGTCGCCATTGAACCTATGATCAATATGGGAACCCATCGCGTGACCCAGCTCAAGGATGGTTGGACTATTGTAACCAAAGACGGTAAGCCCAGCGCGCATTTCGAACACAACGTTGCCATTGTGGACGGAAAACCGGAACTGCTCTCAACCTTTGGTTATGTATACGAGGCACTTGGTATCACCAGTGACGAAGAGAAGGAATTTCGGCAAAAAGAATTAATTCTCTAAGGCCAATTCGATTTGCGCAAGATCGTCACATATGTGCTCAACCTCATCCCGCGTCCATTGCTCATACGACTCAGCTACCTGGTGCGACCTGCCATTGCCCTGTTTTTAAGAGGGAGTCGCTTTACCGATCCCATCGACGGAAGATCCTATCGTAAATTCCTGCCCTACGGCTATGTAAAAATACGCGAGAACGTATTGGCACCGGGAACATTTTCATTGGAACGCCATCGGTTATTCTGGTTGTATCTTAAAAATGAAACTTCTTTTTTTACTGCTGAAAACATTCGGGTGCTTCATTTTGCTCCGGAACAAGCTTTTCTGAAACGCTTCAGAAAACAAAAGAACCTGGACTACACCACCACCGATCTCAACTCGCCCATTGCCGACGTAAAAGCCGATATTTGCGACTTACCATTCGATGACAACACCTACGATTTCATTATCTGTAACCACGTCCTCGAACACATCCCAGACGACACCAGGGCCCTGTCCGAACTGTACCGCGTACTTGCTCCGGGTGGCACTGCCATACTTCAGGTTCCCTACGATCGTCGACGAGACGAAACCTTCGAAGACGATTCGATCACCGATAAAAAGGAACGCGCTCGCATCTTCGGACAATACGATCATGTACGGGTTTATGGTATGGACTACTTTGAGAAATTGGCGCAGGCTGGCTTCGCCGTGGATCCAGTAGATTATACCGCAACCCTTTCCGAAGAAAACATAGAAAAATACCGTCTCCCAGCAGGTGAATTGTTACCAGTTTGCCGCAAATAAGTCTCGTTTTATAAAAGTAGACTACGAATTTATAAAAGACTGCAAAAGAGGCTTGTAAAACCTCTGTGAGAGGCCTAAATTAGAGCAGGAAATCGATGTATCGCATGCTCAAACACCTTGCTTTTACTTTTTTGTTACTTCCCGCTTTGGCACTGGGCCAAAGTGCCAGCGATTGCACCAATTCCATTTTGGTCTGTGGGAGTGTGAATTTTGGTCTGGAACCGGACGGAGTTGGGTTTGATGAGTTCTCGCTGCCCGGAAATATCCGCCCCACCTGTTATTCGTTCAACTTAAACACCATTTGGTTGAAATTCGAATTTGATACAGATGGAGAATTCGTTTTCGACCTCATTCCGCTCAACGGTACCGACGACTACGACTTTGCGATTTTTGGTCCCAATGTGAGCTGCGACGAGTTAGGTGCCCCCATTCGCTGTTCGAGTACCAATCCGGATGCGGCAGGTGTTTCGGCCAACACTGGCCTCAATTACGAAGAAACCGACGTCACGGAAGGTCCAGGCGCCGATGGGAATGGCTACCTGAAGTACATTGACGTCCTGGCTGGTGAGACCTATTACGTCTTGATCGATCGGCCTCATGGTTCCGGCAAATTTGATATTTCCTACAATGGCACCGCCGAACTTCCAGAACAACCCGAAGCATTCGACGTGCCGGATATCACCCAATGCGAACAGGATGGCGAAGTAGACCAATCCATTCCGGTAGATCTGGATATAATGATTCCGGAAATTACCGGGACCCAAACCGATGTCATGGTGAGTTTCCATGAGACCTTGAACGACGCCAATATTGGGATCAATCCACTGTCGAGTCCGTATCACAACTCAGAAAACCCGCAAACAGTTTATTATCGGGTTGAAAAAGAAACGACTGGCTGTTTCGATATCAACGAATTTACCATCAACGTCGAACAACCTTTTGAGGTGGTGCTGCCGGATGATGTGTTTGTCTGCGAGAACCTGAACACCACGGTTCCACTGTACACGGATGCGGGCTATGCTTATTACGAATGGAGCACCGGTGAGGAAGGTCCCAACCTGAGTGAGATCGATATTTCAACCAGCGGGGATTATTGGGTGATCGTAACCGACCAACAAGGCTGTAAGGTAAAGACAGAGACCTTCGTGGAAGGCGGCGAAGCGGCTGAGATCACCAATGTGATCGTGGAAGACTTTATGTTTACCGATAACTACATCGTTGTGGAAGTCTCGGGCAACAGTGAATATGAATACGCACTGGATTACCCTATCTATTTCCAGGATGAGAATCGATTCGACGGTGTGCGTCGCGGTTATCACACCGTACTCGTTAGGGACAAAAAAGGGTGCGGAATGACCTCACAGCAGGTTCTGGTGTTAGACTATCCCAGGTTCTTTACGCCCAACAACGATGGCTATAACGACACCTGGCAGATCATTGGCATCGACGAGTTACCGGCCACCCGTATCAAGATCTACGATCGGTTTGGCAAGATCCTGAAAGAATTATCGCCACAATTTCCGGGTTGGGACGGGATCTATAACGGCCAAATGCTACCCGCAAGCGATTATTGGTTTACGCTGTTTCTGGAAGACGGACGGCAATTCAAAGGACATCTAACCCTGAAGCGTTAGTCGGGGATTTCCGGTAGTAAAAGAGACATCTCAAATCCGTGCGTCATGAATATATTCGATGGACTAAGGCTATCGGCATAGGTAAGATAGGCATCTACCTCCTTGAGTTTGGTAAGTAGTAATTTAGAACGTTCCAGACCCATCGCCATAAAAGCGGTAGCGTAAGCATCGGCCAGGGTACAATTGGGAGCGATCACTGTGGCACTCGTTACATCGCTTTGTTGTGCTTCTCCGGTGAGCGGATTAATGGTATGCACATATTTCCTTCCGGTAGCCGAATCTATCCTGAATTTTCGGTAATTTCCAGAAGCTGCCATAGCCCTGTTATCCAAAGCAACCATCGCCTCCGTACTTCGCTGCCATACTTCCGAATCCACGGCCTCAACACCGGCTACCCAGCGTTGGTCCCGTGCAAGGTTCTTGCCTCGAGCCAGCAGTTCGCCACCCAATTCGATCAGGTAGTTCTCGATACCCTGGTCTTCAAGATACTTTCCGATCAAGTCGATCCCATATCCCTTGGCCACGGCGTTGAAGTCGAAATAGATGGCCGGATCTGCCTTTCGAATCGTCCCATCCTCCAGCAATCGTACTTTTTGAAAACCAACAAAACGCATGAGCGAGTCCAGCACCTTTTGATCGATGTGTTCGATGGGCTGTTCGTCGCCAAAGCCGTAGGCGTTACGCAAGACACCAATCGTAGGATCGAAATAACCGGATGATTGCGTGTACACTTGCTCGGAAATATCATAAACATGGGAAAAGATCGCGTCCACCACCACGGTGCTATCCCCGTTATTGATCCTGGAGATATCGCTGTCCTTTTGATAGGTACTCACCGATCGATTCACGGCATCGATCACCGAATCCACGCCCTTCTCAAGGTGCAAAGGAATATCGGTGAAATACTGAATGGCAAAGGTAGTTCCAAAGGCATTTCCCTGCAGGACTTGCTTTTCGGGTAATTTGGTTTCGCATGCGCAAACTAAGAGGAACAAGCAAACGAGGAGCACCGTTGATGAAAATGTTCCTGATTTTTTTTTGCTGAAGTACATGGAATCGTGGGTCTGATTAGTCAATTTCCTGAAGCCCGTTATACACCATCGAATAGGCCTCTCCCTTGCGGGCAGGTTTACCGTAATCGGTTCCGTGGCCCAAACCCACTCCGGCGTAATAGGTTTTGGCTTCGAACTTGGTCGCATGTTCTTTGATAGATTGCATGAATACCGGATCGTAAGCGTTGGCATCAGCGGGATGTGTGATCGCACGAACGATCACAAAATGAAGGTCTTTATCCTTAAGCGCGACAAATTGCGGATCCCGTTTCAGTTGAGAGTTCACACCTAAAAATTCAAAGCCCTGGGATTCCAGGTCTTCTCCTACGATGTTCATTGCCAGGTTATGTAGTTCCTGTTTGCTTAATGGTTCGGCCATTTATTTGAATCGCATAAATTTTACGTCATCGAAATAATAGGTGGGAATTTCCAGCATGGTGTTCATCTCGATCTCGTACCATGGACTTAGCGAAGCATCATTAGGATTCTTGAGCACATGGACACTTTGAGCCGGCGTGTTTCCCTGTGCAAAAATAAACAATTTTTCACCGTTGGCCCCAGTCGCCTTGTCCACCACCATGATCACATGGCCCGGGCTTCCCGGTTTAATGAGCATGTCGCCCACTTCGATCTCGTCCACCGATGTCACTGCCGGCAATTCGTCGTAGAGCGATTGAGTCCCTGAGTACGTATAGATCAAGTTGAGATATTTGTAAAAGTTCTGTTGGGAGGCGTTCGCCGAAGCAGTTTTGGAAAAAGTAACCTGGCTACCGCTCACCCTAGGTCGGTAACCGGCCGCATACCTGGACCACGAGCAGTAATGTCCGGAGGTAAAATTGAAGCCTATTTCATCCTTCCGATCCTGCTCCCAGAGGTATTCGGATCGAATGCGGATGAGCGCATCGGCACATTGCTGCAACCCATTGGAAGGAACAGGGACTTCCAGCACCCCAACATGTCCGCTTTGATACACATAGTCGTTCCCATCGTAGTTCACCACCTTGGCACCAAATTCTTTGAGCGGATAGGTTTGTAAGTACGATTGAAACGAACCAGGCGCATAGGTTGACCGTTCATAGCCTTCAGGAACGAGAATTCGATCCATAACGGTCATCCCGTCCTCATGGAGATGACCCGTGGGAACCACATAACTAAGTGCCGTGTTTTTGATCACCTTTCCATCCCTGGTGAAAAAGAAATATCCCACGACCAGTACGAGCAGTAAGACGGCAGTAATTTTCTTCATATCCTTCAAACTGATAATCGCCGCAATTATTTCAGTAAAAAACAAAAAAAACCATCCGCAAAATGCGGATGGTCAATGGTATGTAATATGGTTTATCGTTTCAGAATCCTTTTTGTTGTGGATCCATTCACCGTATTGATCGTGACAAAATACACAGACGATTCGAGGCTGGACAGATCGAGCGCAAAATTGGTTTCAGAATTAACCGAATAGTCGTTCAACTTTCGTCCACGCACATCGTAGACCTCCACATTGAGGATGGGCTCTACAGGAGAAACGATGCTCACACGCCCGTTCGTAGGATTGGGTAAGATGGAAATCTCATCCAAAGTTTTGTCGTTGCTACCCAACACATTCTCTCCTTCGAACTGAAGGATGAATCTATTGTGGAAGGTGCCTTTGTTACTGCTGAAGGTATAATCCCCCTCACTCAAATTGGTCACCGTATTGGTATAATTGTCGATCAAATACACTGTA
>JBCCHR010000011.1:0-18051 GCA_039028655.1 Bacteroidota bacterium | reverse complement strand
CCCCACTTTCAACGTATAATAGATGGAATGGCAACGTCCCTGATAGGTATTACCGCCGTCGACAATCTCGATAGTCGCGTCGGTCGTAGATAGCGTTTCCGGCCGAATCGCGATCTGTACCGGAGATTCGGCGATCACTTTTATGGGTTGGCCATTTGCAGTAAAACGTGTATTACCCACATCGCCATCAAACGGTCCGTAGAAGGCGGAGTTCACCCCATTTGCGATATGCGTAGGCATACTAATGGGAGTACCGGTTAGCAAGGTCCGCCGAAGTGTGAATTGGAGTTGGTTCTGCCCCAGGAGTTTGCCTTTATCGCTTTGTAATCGCAGTGTTTCCGAACTTGAAGCGTTCTTCACAGAAAACGCTCCATTCTTCAACGGAATCATCTGCTCCTGAATCTGGATCGAATTCAAGGCCATTTTCTCCTGCTGTTTGGCGATCTCATGTTTTGAACTGCCGGACGGATACAGTGCGATCGAGCCCGAATAGGCTTCACCCGCCACAACGTTCACCGGGAGGTAGACGTAGGCGTTACCCTGTTCCAGTTGATAGGAGATCACGTGTACTCCTGCGGAAGTTTGTAATTGCTGACTGTAGACCTGGGTACACAGTAGTACGAAGAGTAAGATCAGGCATTTTTTCATAGCATGGTCGTATTAAAGTTGAAATGCAACGAGCATATTGCTCACTTGTTTCTTCTTAGTACGTCGCCAAGCTCAAAATGTAACTTGAAGGAAGATTTGATTCAACAACCAAAGCCATCTGGCTTCTGAAATTACCCAATTAAATAGTGCTGTACAGCGACTAACCGAGATCTTGGAGCACCGCCAATGTTCGATCGATCTCCTCCTTGGAATTGTAGATATGCACCGAATGACGCAACAGCTCCTTGCCCACCGATCGAGGTTGCAATCGCTCACGCTCCCAAAGGGTTTGCTGTAGTTCGGGGCCGGTAAGCCCCTCTACGGCATAGGTAGTAATTCCGGCCGCCATCTCCTCATTGGTCGAGGAGAAAATCGTAACATGCGGAATCTCTTTGAGACCCTCTCTCAGGTACATGCCTAGTTCTTTGATCCTGCCCAACCATTTCTCTTTCCCAATGCTGTTGAAGAAATCCACGGCCGCGTTATAACCGGTGATCAAGGCCGGATTCCCGGTGCCGTTTTGCATCAACCTGAAACCGTGATCGTCCTGGTTATCCCAGTTATAGCTGGCAATGGTTGTCCAAACATCGCCTACCACGTCGGGATTGATGTACAGAAGTCCGCTCCCGGCTGGAGCCAACAACCATTTGTGCAGACTGCTGTAGTAGGCGTCGCAACCTATTTCTTTTACGTCTACATCGACTTGACCCACGCATTGAGCCCCATCCAGAACCGTGAAGATGCCACGTTTCCTGGCTTCGGCACAAATGGCCTTTACGGGCATCACCACACCATAGACCGAAATGATATGCGGAATGGCGATCACCTTTGTTTTAGGAGTCACCTGCTCAAAGATCGCATCCACGATCTCCTGTGGGTCGTTGGCAGGAACCGGCATTTTGGCCTGCTTGTATACACAGCCTTTACGCTTCGCCAGTGTTTGCCAGGCTCCAAAACCGCCACCGTGCTCTTGGTCGGTATTCAAGAGTTCATCGCCTTCCTTGAGATCAAGACCCATGCCTACGTAATTCATTCCGAAGGTAGCATTTTGAGTGAGGGAGATCGCCTTATAATCGCAATTAATGATCCTGGCCAGTTTTTCTCGTAACTCCACATACGGGAAGTAACCGCTCAGCAACTCAGGTCCCGAGCCATTCTTGTAATCGATTGTCGCCGCCTCCTTATTGAAGTGAAGCATGTGATCGATCATGGCGTCCAGCACGTAACCGGGCGTTGGGCCCATGGTTCCGTTATTGAAATACGTCTGACCCTCCTTGAGTGGAAACTGCTTGCGGACCATCTTCCAATACGCTTCGGGATCGCTGTAAGATTGCTGCAGGGGCTCAAGCGACCATTCGCGGCTGCTATCGAATGACATGAAGGGTACCGATATGGCAGCGAGGCTGGCCGATCGAAGAAAGGAACGTCTGGAAGTCATAGTGGTTGGTATTATTACGGAATTTGCTGTGATGAAATAACGCTCATTCAGCTTCCGAAATTGGTGTCAAAAAAGATACGAAATCAAATGCACATCAGAACGTTCAACGGTAAGAACAGCTCCCATTTGCTGTTGGGATCAGTTGTTTTTCTGCTGAATACTTACCGTCTCCAATTCCTTCCACCAGCTTTCATTTACGAAGGGCCGTCCAAAGGAAACCGTTTGTCCCAATTTGGGCGTGACCAATGGTACCTGCTGTTGTTTGCTGTATTGCACTGCAAGATTGATGGGTTCGAACCAGTCGTGATTGGAGAGATCAAAGGTTCCCCAATGAATGGGAAACATCAACGCCACGTCGAGATCCTTTGCCGCCTCAACCGACTGCTCCGTGTACATATGTATGTCTCGCCAACCAGGATCCAGGCCGTAATCCCCTATCTTGATAAAACCAATATCGATGGGACCTAAACGCCGGGCAATCTCTTTAAAATGGGACTCGTAACCAGAATCTCCACTGTGGAATATCTTGTGTGAGGGACCTTCCACCACCCAGGATGTCCATAAGGTAGAATTGTCCATGCCCTTGCGTCCCGAGTAATGACGCGCCGGGGTGCAATGCACCTTGAAATTGTCAAAGTCGACCGTCTCCCACCAATCCATTTCGTGGATCTGTTCTTCGGCTACTTCCCAGCGTACCAAATGCGCCTTGATCCCTATACCCACGAAGAAATGAGCTCCGTTGTTGGCCAGGTGTTGTACGGTTTTCATGTCCAGGTGGTCGTAATGATCGTGCGAAATGGTAACAATATCGATCGTTGGCAGGTCTTCCTTGGCAATTGCCGGTGGATTGTAACGCTGTGGAGCGACCATTTTTATAGGAAAGGCAAATTCGGAAAGCATGGGATCGGTGAGAATACGCTTGCCATCCATTTCCACATACACAGTGGCATGTCCCAACCAAGTCGCATTGAGACCCGCTCCCACCGTGTCCGATACGATCGCATCCTCCTGAGGGAATGGCTCGGGAGGCACACGCACCTGCCCTCCCATCATGTCTTTGATGTTGTCTCCAATACTATTCGACAAAACCTCCGGTTGGTTCTCGAAATGTTCGTCGTCTGCAACATATTGCGGAGAGTTTTCAGCTTTTTGTAGGCTAACGGGGTCCATTTCTCCACCAAATTCCACACCACTGGTGATCCACTTATAGGACACATAACCAACGATGGCCAACACCGAAACGGTGATGAGCAGTCGTTTTAAGATTCGTTTCAAACGTTTCATGATATGGCAGTTTACATAAGAATACCATTCTTGGAAGCGATGGGCTCCGGCAGGTCGGTCTCTCCCAACATCTCTCGAAGGTCGATCTCGATGGTCCGGCAAAGTGATAGCATGGGAATGTCGTTACCCATCCCCTGAAATGGGTTCTCCGTATAATCACCCACCATTTCCATCATGGTATAGATCCACCCAATAAGCACGGTGACAGGAATGGCCAGCCAAACTCCCCATTCGGTGAGTTTCATAAGCTCGGGGATCATACTGAATGGCAACAACGCAATAAAAATGATCGTAAAATGCCTGCTCATATTGGCGTACTGCCTGGGGAGCGGGAACTTTTTGATGCGTTCATTCTTTCCCTGCAACGTATAAAAACTCTTTAAGACGTTCATCATTTCCATATGCCTGAAGTCCTCAATTTGCCCCTCTTTGCGAAGTTTAGCCAGGTCTCGGGACTGCTCATTGATGATCTGCGTTGCCGTGTTCACGTGGCCCACCAATCGGTCGTGCTCCTCGGGAGGTAAAAACGATTTTAGTTCGATCCGGGTAACTTCATCATCGATGAGACCGATACCAAATTTACGTTGATAACGCCTGGCGGTTCTGGCTGTGTGCCCTCCCTGACTCACATGCTCCCAGGAGGTAGGCACCAGTAACTGACTCCGATGCGCGTACAGCCATGCAATGTGCCTGTAGATAAGCCGTTGTTTCACCGACCCTAATTGATCTCCGGTTAGTTTTTCTTCGGAAAACAAATTGCTTACAAATCCGTCTACCATCATTCCCCATGTCCGACTGTCATTTACGATCCCACCCCAGATCTTGCGGGCCTCCCACATGCGATCGTAGGCCTGGTTGTTCTTAAACCCCACATAGAACGCCACTGCGGTACCAATGACCGAAACTGGCAGCCAAGGCAAGGAAATGGCGATGATCTCGTAATAATAAAGTAATGAAATGGAACCCATTACTATGGTTAACCAGGCGATGTGTGGGCCGGACCAGCGAATAAAATCTCTGAGTCGTATTCCTTTGGTAATGATCATGGAGTAGTTGTTTGAAGAATTACTCCTTCAAGATATTCAATTCTTTAAAAACTGATTTCAAAAAATACAGAAAGTTATTGCAGCTTCAGGATACTTCCAGTTTGTAGCCTACCCCATGCACATTGGTAAGTTTGATAGAGTCGTCCTCCCTCAGTTTCTTGCGGAGTTTGGAAATATAGGTGTCGAGGCTTCGGCCAACGATCACGCCGTTGTCTTCCCAAACTTTCTTGGTGAGTTCGTCCCGCTTGATCACGGTGTTCGGACTGGCCACAAAGATCTCGAGCAACTCACATTCTTTTCGGGAAAGACTGATCTCGGAGGCTTCCCGCACCAGTTTGTTCTGCTCAGGATAGAACTTGAAAATGCCCAACTCTATAGTGCCAGCTGATTCCTTCAAATGACGATCCTGCTGCTTTTTATTCCGAAGAAAATCAAACAAGAACACAATTAAAAGCAGCGCCAACCCCGGGAGCCACCAGCGCCTATCTACGGGCACCTCTCCCCCTTTGGTAAATCGCAATTCGATCGAATAACAGCCTTCCGGAAGGTTTCTGCCGCTACAAGGAATTAAGGTTTCCTCTCGTTGCAAATTGACTTGATAACTGTAGGCAACCTCATCGTTGGTGCATTGCTTTACCTCGGTAATATAATGAGAAGGCAGCGCCGCTCGTTTTAGAACCGTATCTACGGTGGCCACCAATCGTGCTGGCTCCATCGTAAGGGGCTTTTCGAAGGTCACCCGATACAAAGAATCGCCGGCACGAGTTATTGGCAATACTCTGGAAGTACTGTCATTATTTTGGAGCAGCAATTGGTTGCCCACTTCTCTAAGGGCTATTTTAACGCGCTCCGGAAAGATGTCGTTGGATTTTCCATCGCGTGTGGTCCACCATCCCAATAGCAATAGGAACGCGAGCAGCGCGTAAATAAGGTACCTGTTCTTCTTCATTTTGGTTACAAATAACACCAAAATTGCGGCTTTTTACAACGGTTGACACTTCTTTTACATTCTTTTGACACATTTCGAACCTCCATCCCGTAGTTTTATCCCAGTCAATCGAAGTGAACGCGACGCCTCGTTTGGAAAATCATTTACGAATCCATAAATTCACCATATCATGAAAACGCTTTTAACAGTCTTTATTCTATTCTTAACCTTTGCTTGCAAAACAGATGCTCCTAATTCCGAGAAAGCGTTGGCCGTTAATACCGATCCGCAATATCCCTTGGAGGAAAGCGAGTTCAAAAAACAAACTGAGAATGATTATAAGATCAAAAACACTTCACACGAGCAGCCGTACTCGGTGAAATTCGACATGGCTCAGGTGGGTGTTGACAAGTACGATTTTATCGTTCGGATGGAATTACAGGAGGGTGCTCATTTTGTTTCGCCCAACGCCAAACGCGATTTTAAAGGAAAGTTTACGATGTTATTCGACGAGAATGAGCAACTGGAAAAGGTCTCTGATATTCTTGAAATACCGCGGTCGGTTGAAGAGGTAGACCCACATCCGTTTGTGAACGGCACCGTGAATTGGGTGCGTGAGAATACGCGCTACGAGCAACGTTTGCTGCGAACCTCCAACGACGATTTCCACGTTAAAGGTATCATTCAATTTACCATCGAACCCCGATGTACCCTGGAAAAGGTTCCCTTCATCATTAAATATGAAAATGGTGAGATGCGAGCCGAATTCTTTGGCTGCTAGACGGTAATTTCTTTTTATTTATTCTGAACACATTGCGATGATCAACAAACTAATTGCACCCCTGCTGCTATGGAGTGCTATCATGGTGTGCGGGGCCTGTAATTCGCATACCGAACCAATAGATCGTAAAGATCGTATCGAACATCAGATCGACTCATTGGTGCAACTATACCATGATTACGACGGATTCAATGGCGCGGTGCTTGTATCGCATGAGGGTGAAGTGATCTATAAAAAGGGATTTGGGATGGCGAATATGGAGCTTAAGACCCCCAACACTACTGCTACCAAATTCAGGATCGCATCCATGACCAAAACCTTTACCGCAGTGCTGATCTTGCAGCTGGTGGCGGAAGGAAAGCTCGAGCTTCACACTCCAATTTCCAATTATCTACCTCAATTTCCAAAAGAACAAGGAATGGAGATCACTGTACACCATTTGCTCACTCATTCATCCGGCATACCCAATAATTATGAAGGTAACTCCATGCTGAACCGATTTCCGGATAAACATCGTCCGGAGGGTTTGGTACATCAGTTTTGGGGACTTCCTCTTGAATTTACTCCAGGTGATCGTTTTTCGTACAGCAATTCCGGTTACAACGTTTTAGGCTATTTGTTGGAGGAGGTCTCTGGCATGTCCTTCGAGCAACTGCTCCGGGAAAAGATTCTGAATCCTTTGGGAATGAAAAACACCGGAGTAGAAAGACACCGCCCCCTCATAAATAACAGGGCCCAGGGGTACTTTACAAGTTTCGGTACTACTTATAATGCCAATTATATCGACATGTCCACGGTCTACGCTGCCGGGTATATCTATTCAACAGTAGAAGACCTACATCTCTGGCAAAGCGCATTGTATTCCGAAGAAATAGTACCCAAACAATATCTCGAATTGATGGTTGAGAAGCATATTTACGACTCTCAGGAAGGAGGTTTTTACGGATATGGTTGGGAGATAAAGCATCGACACCTGGGCAATAGTAAGGCAACGGTGGAAACCGTTGGGCATGGCGGTGCCATCGACGGCTTTTGTTCCATGCTTACTGTGATACCTTCCTCAAGATCATCTATCATCTTCTTGAACAACACCAGAAGAGCCTATTTGAATACGATGACGACCGCGATCACCGGTATATTGAACCAGTCTACCTACGACTTTCCAAAAAAACCACTTGCCAAGTTCATGGCGAATGTTATTAAGAATGAAGGCATTGAGGCCGGAATCGAATACGTAAAGAAGCACCAAAATAATCCCGATTTCTACCTGGACGAAACCGAACTCATCGTAGAAGGTTACCGTCTATTACACGACGGAAATGCACAGCATGCCGCTCAGGTCTTTGAACTTAGTATCGATGTATTTCCGGACAGGGATAATCCTTACGATAGTTACGCCGGGGCGATGATGACAATGGGCAACAACGAAGTGGCTATCGAGTATTACCAAAAATCGCTTGAGATCAATCCCAACAACAAGAACGCCGAGGCCATGCTGAAAAGACTGAAAAACTAAACACCAGTTATCTAAAGTGCAGTTTCATTCCTTCGTGCGAGGCTACGAAGCCTAATTTCTGGTAGAACTCTAGCGCTTCCGGACGCTGTTTGTCGGTCGTGAGCTGCAACACATGCGCCCCTTTCTCTCTGGCTTTTTCAATGGCCCATTCAAACAGATGGGAACCCAGGCCTTTGCCTCGGTGATTCTTGTGAATGCGCACCGCCTCGATCTGCGCACGTATGCCTCCGCGATAGGTAAGATATGGCAGGAAGGACAATTGCAGGGTCCCGATCACCTCCTCGTTCTCATTGGCGACCACCATGAGCAGGTGATTGGGATCCTTCTCTATGTTTTGAAAGGCCTTTAAGTACGTTTCGGGTAAGGGATCCTTAAAATCCTCTCGTTGCGAGCCCAGGGGATCATCGGCCAACATCCCGACAATAATTGGAAGATCTTCTATGGTGGCTTCTCTAAAGGTTAGATGCATCATTTCTGAGTTGAATTCCTACTCGTTCAAATAAAAGTACTAAAAAAAGATCGGCGGCGGCGCGTCAGTCCGATGTCTGAGGCACATTACGCTAAAATTTTGATCGTGAGACAGTTCATGTAAAATTAGTACCTTCATGCCATATACTAACCAATATGCGCATCAAAAACACCTGGGTACGAGTCTCGGTGCTCCTTCTTATTTTATTGTTTGCAATCCTTCGATCCTGGTACGGAACACGTCTGGATTCATTGGCCAACGACGAACCCTATCATATCATATCCGGTGCCTATTACGTTCAAACGGGCGATTATCGTTTGAACCCTGAACATCCGCCCCTTAATAAATTGTGGGTGGGACTTTGGAACAAAGACAACTTGAAATTAAGGCCCTTTGAGCCTTTAAGCGACAAATACGAGGAACGAAAATGGCTCCAGGAAATCATGTACTACGACAATGACGACCGTCTTTCTCAGGAACGTTCACGATGGGCCATGTACAGTTTTCATTTTATCCTTGGATTGGTGATATTGCTGCTACTTTGGCGGATCTTCGGATTTAAGTGGGCATTGATAAGCGCCATCTGGATCGCCTTAGAGCCTACCATAGGGGCACATCAACCGCTGGTTTTTACAGACCTTCCCCTATCCTACTGTCTCCTTATCTCCGCCTTGACTGCAGGTCTTTTTTGCCGTAGCTGGAATTGGAAATGGCTCATAGCCTTCGGGGTGTCCGTAGGACTCACCGTTGGAGTTAAACATTCGGCCTTGCCCGGAATGGCAGGAATTATTCTTTTGTCGGTAGTTATTTGTTTGTTGCCCTTAAGACGAAAATTGATAAGGGTGGCCTTAATCCGAACCATAAAGTTTGCCATGGCGGGTGTGATTGCCCTATGTACCATCTGGTCCATCTATGGTTTTCAAAAACACAGCTCGGAAGGAGGACAGGACCATTTCAACAGAACGCTTGCAGAAAAGATCGAAGATCTCAACTCACCTTCATGGAAAAAACTGATCACCTTCATGGAGGGCACCAATATTTTGCCTAGGGCCTACATCTGGGGATTGGCCGACACCGTTCGAGCAGGTGTTGAAGGGCGCGGAGACGATGAACATCGCTTTTTTGGAAAGGTAGTTACCGGTAAACCACCCATATTGTATTTCTCCAGCAGAGTGATCACCAAGGTTCCCCTGGCATTGTTGGGGATGGTACTCATTGCTTTGTTTTTGCTGATCAGGGATGGGTATCGTCGTATGAAAGCAAAGGATAAAGGGATTTCAGGGCAACGGTGGTTGGCGATCGCATTCATCGCCGTCTTCGTAATCGCACATATGCTCGCTCTGGCAAGCGGGCGAACGTCCTACGGCGGAATTCGACATGCCCTGCCGGCCGTAGTAGGTCTCGGGGCTATTGCAGGTGCTGTGGTATTGCTTCAGAATACAAGAAAAAAACGACTTTCTTGGATTATCCCCACTGCTCTTTTTTTAGTGACCATAGGCATGACCATTGGAGAAAAAAGAATTTATGAGTACCATAACCTTCTCCTAGGCGGCACCGAGAATTCATATAAATACTTCTATGACGAGGGTATGTTTCAGGGACAGCGTTTTTATGAAACAGAAACATATTTTAATCGCCCTGAGGTAGATTCCAGCCAACCCATTTACATGTGGGCCTGGTATATGCAAGAAGAATGGAAGGCCACCAATCTAAATGTCGTAGAGGGAGTAAAGGACATCCACGAAGAGGGCGAGGTCGGTGTATTAAGTGGTTATTTTATTGTTGACATTGGACATACCCTAGACTGGCCCAATTGGGATCCTACCAAATTCAATTCTCTCGAGATCAAAAGCCGAATTGGAAATATACTTATCATGTACGGATCCATGAAGGATATGGATTCGTGGGCGAGCAGCATGATCTGGTCGGTTCGAAAATACATACGACAAACCAAAGAGCCTGATTGGGAACTCGTTGTGAGACGACTCATACAATGTACGGAGATCGTTACCTATCACACCACTCCTTATGTGGTTCTGGGCAATGCACTAACAAAACTTGGTAAAAAGGAAGAGGCCATTGCTGCCTACCAAAAAGGAATGGCCAACCTTGAGGAAAACTACCCATATGAACTATCGATGATCGAGCATATCCAACTGGTAAAAAACACCGAAGACGTTACCCAGTTGGATCGCTTACGACCTATGGATGTGGAGTGACCCATCTTTGCTGGTAGCCATTATTCCATATCAGCGATCTATTAGTCGATCCAACAGCACCCTGGAATTCCCCTCGAAATAGTCGATTTGTAGTGCTTGTTCAGCCGCTTCGATCGCCAATTCATGATTGCCTAGTTGTTCATGCGCCAGTGCCAAATAAAAGAACAAATAGGGATCGTCCACATATTTTTGGGAGGCGTACTGAGTAATTTCTGCCAGTTCGGAGAACTTCTTCTCACTGTGCAGCCGCTCCGCCAAGTCGTAAAATGGTCGGACACTGGTATCAAAATCGTACTCCGTTGAATTCAAATATTGGTAGTACAAGGTACGATGGCGTTTCATGGCATTCTCAACCGTGGCTGTGGCCATATCATTCATTAAAGTATCTACCATCGAATAGCGATAAGGCACCGGATTGCGGAATTGAATGTCCCGGTGTAGAATGGTATCGTTCCGTAGAGAGTCCTTCAGAAATAAAACCATGGCATCAAAGATATCGTTGTTCATGAGTTCATTGTGTCCCCTGTTGGTTACCATCACGCTTCTCGAATTCGCAAAGCGCATGGCTAGCTCGCGAGTGAGGCGATGAGGCGTTCGACCGTCAAGACTACCACTGATCAACAACACAGGACGGGAACTATAGACTGGCTCGTTCATACCCTGCCTCTTTGAAACTCCTAAAGCGTCCGTTACCGATCGGTAGCGTCCGTAAGAAATTCCGAAGTGAGAAAAAACACCCTCCTTACTCTGGTCCAAAGCGAGCTGCCATCTATCATCCGAATATCCCGTCTGAGCGTTTACAGTAAAGAATACCGCATTTGGAAGGCGACGCCTGCGAAAATTACGGAGCTGATTTCCGATGAAACGATATTCATTATTCGACATATTATAGTAGATCTCCGGCAACCGACTTATCCAGTAGTCCTGCCCAACCTTATCGGATATGATCATTTGCAGATGGTCGTGGGTAAGGGTCATATCCCAGGTAGGTCGCACCTTGGCCACCACATTACCAATAAACTGTTCAATTCCTTCATCGTCGAAAGCGTCTTGCATGGGCACCTGTATAAATTGTGGGGTGGTTTGTAGCTTATTATGGGTGGTTCGCACTAATTTCAAGAAATCCGGGATATAGTGTGAGAGTCGTTTGTCCTGTTTGATCAATGAATCCATCGTCTCGTACTGCGCCTGTACATCCAGGGGCATCTTTACACCATGATCGGGCCCTAGTGAACCTGCCAATATCAGCCTGTCTACCCGATGTTCGAAACGCCTTAGATAGTGTTGCGCCAGCTCGGTACCATAACTATAACCGTAGAGGCTTATCCTTTCATACCCCAATACCTTGCGAATCTCATCAATGTCCATAGCACTTTCTGTAGAATTGTAACCCCTGAGGTCGATGCCCATTCGTTTGAACTCTGCTCCGCAAGCTCCCACACTCTCCTCGACGTTTTGTAAAATGGCTTGTTGTACGTCTTGGGTAATATCGGTAGGTAAGGACAAGTTGTTTCGACAGGCCAGATTGGGCAAGGACAGGCCGGTCCCACGTTGATCCAGCAGGATCACATCGGCATATGCTGCAAGGGCTTCGAACACGTAGAAGTATTTGCCCTGAGCCACCTCAGACGCCGATGACCCCGGGCCGCCCGCCAAAAAGAAGATAGGACTCATAGGCTCATTGGCACGAGACTTAATTCTATTGAAGAAAATTTCGATATGATTGGAAGACTCCTGCCCTCGTATCTCGGGCACCACCAGGCGATTGCTTTCCACCTCCATGCTATCGCCCCAACGATTAGAGATAAAGCCTATTTCCTGTTCCAAACTGCCCAGCGTCTTCTCGTTTACGTTGGGAGTAGTCACAGGGATATCGCTTACAAACATGACGAAGTAAAGCACCACTCCAAGGAGTAGTAAAAATGCTAATAATACTATTTTTTTTGTATTCAAATTTGCTAGTTTCATAGTGAGGAAGGTTAGTTGAAAGCAGTTCTACATCCAAACCTAGATCACTCCTTCCGGCCTGCGAAACTTATGTGACGAACTAGCTTTTAGCATATACGTTCGATGCACCTCATTTAACAAACGTCGTTCATCACAGCTGTCCTGATCTTCATCATCGCCAGGACGTTGTTTGCCAACTTGTTTGTTCAAAACGGAATATTGGATTATAATTAGGGCATGAAACAAACCCGGAGATCATATCTCATCGCGCTGGGAATAGTCATCCTGCTGTTCCTGCTTTTATTAGTGCTACTCGGCATGCAACTGCAGGCAACCATACTTGGCCTTTTACTAGTTGTCGCGCTCTCTTTGTTCTTCATCCTTAGACAGTATCGATCCATCATCGCCCTCAAACATGCCTACAAACAAGCCGAGCTGCAGCATCTACAGAACCAGGTAAATCCACATTTTCTGTTCAATTCCATGAACGCCGTTTATGGTTTGGTTGAATTGGATCCGGCAAAAGCAAAGGATTTGTTGCTCAAAATCTCCGAGCTGATGCGGTATAACGTCTATGAGTCCAGTAAGCCGCGGGTGTTATTGAGCAATGAAGTTGCTTTCCTTCGCAACTATTTTGAGTTGAACAGAATTCGTTATAACCGCAATCTGGATCTGAAATTCGACGTTGATATCGATTCTACCAACTACGAGATACTCCCCTTACTCTGCATCAATCTGGTCGAAAACGCCATCAAACACGGCGTAGAAAAATTACAGAAAGATGCGTTTGTGCATGTTACTTTGAAAGTGGAAAACGGAAAAATGAGCCTGGTGGTTCGTAATAATCATGACCCGGATCACACCGGTACCGCAGGAATTGGTTTGGAAAATCTAAAGAAAAGACTGCAACTTACCTATCAAGGCCAACATGAACTATCACTGGAGTCCAACGGCAACATTCACCTTGCTCAACTTATCTTACAATTATGATACGCTACATTATCATCGACGACGAAACCATCGCCCATGAGATCATCAAGGGCTACTGCGACCGACTTCCCAATATGAAGTTCATGGGAAGTTGCTTCGACGCATTGGAAGCTCTGGAATTACTCCAAAACGGGGATATCGATCTCATTTTCCTGGATCTAAACATGCCAAAAATAAAGGGGTTCGACTTCCTCAAAACCCTGAACACACCTCCTCAAGTGATCGTGACCACGGCTTATCAGGAGTTTGCTCTGGAAGGTTTTGAACTGAACGTTGTGGATTATCTGCTGAAACCATTTGGCTTCGACCGATTTCTGAAGGCCGTCAACAAACTGGCCCAGCCCGTTTCGGGATCGACGATCTCTGCACTGAAATCGGAGCCTACAAACGTCTCGCCCAGCATTTTCATCAAAAGTGAAAACAAACAGGTGCAGCTGTTTATCGACCAAATTCTCTATCTCGAAGCTGCCGGCAATTATACCAAGATCATTACGCCAAAAGCGACCCACCTCACCAGAGATAAGATCTCCTCACTCACTCAACGCTTGCCGGAAGAACAGTTTCTCCAGGTTCACAAGTCGTATGTGGTTGCCAAGCAACATATCACCAGTATCGAAGGGAATCGCGTTTTGATGAACAAACACAGTATTCCTGTGGGAAAAGTTTATAAACATAACATTTCCCGATTATTCGAAAGCTGATCAGTTTTTGGTTCCCCTTCCAGGAGTATAAGGCATTCCAGCTTGTTTCATCGCTTGTTCCAATTGCGCCATGGGACCGTCGATCAGGTTTTGTAATCGCTGCACGATTCCATCCATTTCGGCCTTGGCAATGGCATAAGTATCGCGATGCGTTTTCGTGGTTGACGAAGTGGTGTACTTCTGCTCCCAACTCAAGATTCCGATCCTGTTGGCCGGAGTTTGCGGTTGCGGTATATCGAGCGAGTATTTGATCGGATCGCCGTACATCGACTCACTGATCCCTTGGATCTCTTCTTCAACAGAAATCAGCTGTTTCAGCATTCCACCTGTGGGTCGCTCCGATCGCTTCAACGCCGACTTCATATAACGAAGTTTCTCGTTCAACTCGCCTATCTTACCTTGAGTCTCCCCTAATTGAGCTCCCAATTGCAGGACCTGTCTTTGGAAGGCCACCTTATCTTCCTTATCCGTAGCAGGCATCACCGTATTGTCCAAAGCCTTCACCCGAAACTCTTGAGGAGCTACCAACGTGGTATAGTCACCATTCAACTCTAATTGCATATCCACCGTGTAAACTCCGGGTGCCACCAATGTCCCTTCATCCCTGGGCATCCAGGGATTGTAGAAGGAAGGTGTACTAAAATCAATAGGGTCCTGCAAAGTAAATCGCAAATTCCAGTGGAAACGTTGAATACCCCGAGCAGGCTTTCTGAATTCCTTCTTGACTACCTTACCGTCATTATCACGGATCGTGAACACCAATTGAGGTGCCATCTCCTGCCGTTCTTCTTTGAGTTCGGCATAGGACGGATAAGCCACGTCCTTTTTGTCTTTGATCTTCGCTTGTTCCCGCTTCTTACGTTGGTCTTCGAGTGATTTAAAATCGTCACCGTAGTAGTACGTAATTACCGCCTCCGGGCCTAAGTTGGCGGCCGTATAGAAATTGTCGCCTTGAAAGGCCTTTCCGGGCAATCCAAGTGGCGAACTCTGCTCCCAGCTCAATGCTTCTCGAATTGGGAATATCTTTGCCTTCTCTGTGGGTACCTTATTCTCAATATCGCGTAATGGAGAATAGTCGTCCATGACGTAAAATCCTCTTCCAAAGGTCCCCAACACCAGGTCATTCTCCCGTTCCTGGATGGCAATGTCGCGCACTGCAATAGTAGGAAGACCATTGCCGAGTTTCTTCCAACGCCCACCGGCATTGGGTGAAAAGAACGCTCCAAACTCGGTTCCGACAAATATGAGGTCGGCCGATTTGGTATCTTCCTCTATGGCATACACACTTCCTCGCTCCGGTAGATTGGCCGAGATAGAACGCCAGGTGTTGCCTTTATCACTCGATTTGAAAACATACGGTTTGAAATCCCCATATTTATGATGGTTGAATGCCACATAGATCACATTCGTATTATGTCGCGACAGGTAAATGCTATTCACATAGGACCGATTGGGCGCGCCGGGGACCCCATCGATCTTTCTCCATGTTTGTCCGCCATTCTCGCTAATATGGATCAAACCGTCGTCGGTGCCAACCGCCAATAAATTACCGTCAATGGGCGACTCCGATAGTGCCACAATGCTGCCGTAAAGAGAAGTCGACCCATTTTTGGCCACTGCATCAATGCTCAATACGCGATCATACACCTTCAGTTTATTTCGATCCAATTGTCTCGATAGATCGTCACTGATCACCTCCCAGCTGTTCCCATAATCGTTGGATCTGAAAAGTTTATTGGCCGCAAAATAAAGTCGGCCCGAGGCATGCCTGCTCACCACCAAAGGTGAGTCCCAATTAAAACGATAGGCTTCTTCTCCTTTTCTCTCTTTGGGTTGAATTCCAACGATCTCGCCACTTTTCTTATCAAAGCGGACCAAGAAACCATACTGCGACTGCGCATAGACAATATCAGGGTTTTCGGGGTCTACCTGCGATTCGAACCCATCACCTCCATTGGTAATGAACCAATCGAAGTTGGTGATCCCGTGATTGGTAAGCACCCGTGAAGGACCTCCAATACTGAAGTTATCCTGTGTACCGCCGTAAATATTGTAGAACGGCTCGTCGTTATCGACCGCCACCTTGTAAAACTGTGTGACAGGTAAGTTCTCCTTAAAATCCCATTGCTTCCCGGCGTCAAAGGTCTCATAGATCCCGCCATCGCATCCCACCAGCCAATGATCCGTCTGGTGAGGATTGATCCACATGCAGTGGTTGTCCACGTGTTTGGCATCTTCGCCTACGAGCTTGAAGGTTTTTCCTCCATCATGACTCACCGACATCCACGTGTCCATGGAATACAGCGTATTGGCATCTGTAGGATCGACAATGATCTCCTGATAGTAATTTCCGCTTGTAGTATGTCCGCCACGTTTCTCCCAGGAGGCTCCTCGATTCGTAGTGGCGTACAATCCACCTTTCCCGTCAGCCGCTTCAACGATGGCGTATACCAAATGAGGGTCGGCTGGTGTAACGGCTAGGCCAATTCTTCCCAGTTCCACACCCGGAAGACCTTTGTTTATCTTGTTCCAGGTCTCACCTCCATCGGTGCTTTTGTACATGCCCGATCCGGGACCACCACCTACATAGGTAAACACATGTCTCCGACGTTGATGTGCCGCAGCGTATAACACATCTGGATCGGCAGGGCTCATCACAATATCGTTCACCCCGGTATGTTCATCGATCTCCAATACTTTTTTCCAGTTCTTTCCGCCATCTACCGTTTTATAAACTCCGCGATCACCACCTTTGCTCCAAAGCGGTCCAATGGCCGCAACGTACACCACATCGGAGTTTTCCGGATGTACCACAATCCTCCCGATGTGTTCAGAATTCTTCAACCCCATATGTTGCCACGAATTCCCTCCGTCGTCCGATCTGTAAATACCATCTCCATAAGCTACCGAACGTTGGTTATTGTTCTCTCCCGTCCCTATCCAAATTACATTGGCATTGTTTGGATCCATGGTCACACAACCAATCGAATACGATCCCTGTCCATCGAATATGGGTTTATAATCCACACCGGCATTCGTCGTTTTCCAAACGCCTCCCGAAGAGGTCGCGACGTAGTACTCGAAGGGATTGTTTGGATTGACCGCAATATCCGAGATCCGACCAGAAGTAAGTGCTGGTCCCACATTGCGCCAGCTCAAACCACTTATGTTCATGGTATCAAGTGCTTGCTTTGTTTCGTTTTTACTTTTTTGTGCTGAAAGGGTCGCGCTCCACAAGAAAAGGATTGCCATAACCCGATAGAAATATCGATTCATGAGGAAATTGATTAGTTATTTATTCTGAATACCTCCGAATGAAGGCAACCAAATATAGGAACTATACCAACAAAAGTATGTTAACAATTCCCAAAGAAATGCCATCAGGAATCGGCGGCCATCTGCATGAGTTCCGAAACTTTCTGAGAAAGCACCTCAAGACGTCTTTGGGCATCGGCGCCTGGCAGTTGGTCGGCTTGCCGAACCATATTCAGTAAATACGAAATTTGAGAAAGTAACATTTGCTGCGGATAGGCCCCATCATCGTTCTTTAATAACTTGAGAACGCCCTCGATCTGCTCCAATCGCGCCGTCTTTGCCTTGTTCTTTTTTCCCTTGAGTTTCTTGGCTTCCTTTTTTAGAGCCGACTCGAGTTTTCGGGCGTCGGATAACAGCGCAATCACTTGTCGCTGAAAGGCTACCTGCGTCTTAATGTCTCCTTCACTCACACCAGAGGCATCTACCCGCGGATCGATCAAAATCTTGAAGGATTGCTCAAAAGATTGGTCTCCTATCTTTAGTGAGGCGACATAATTTCCCGGAGCTACCAGAGGCCCGTAGGCGTAGCTCCTACGCTTGTTGTCGGCCCAGGCTCCCATTTCACGCATATTCCAGTTAAATCGATGCATTCCGGGTTTTTGAGAGAGTTTGGTGTCGACATATCGAAAAGTCTGGCTCAAATTCATATCCTCCACGACCTTCGTGGTTTTTAACTGTGAACTATCGGCCAGGATCGTGACCACCGGACGATTATTTTCATCCCTAATTTCCAGCGAGATGGCTCCTTTGTTTTTCTTCGGAATAAAAT
>JBCCHR010000010.1:0-18506 GCA_039028655.1 Bacteroidota bacterium | reverse complement strand
GTACAAATTAACTCTCCAAAAATGAAAAAATTACTTTTACTTCTATTCGTAACCATTCTTTTCACCGGATGTCAGAATGAGGTACGCTATACGCAGACCTCGCCTGAGATAGACGTGATCAAATCGCATATTGACCATTACGAAAAAAAGAACTGGGAAGCATGGCTGTCTCATTATGCAGATACCTCCAAGTCATTTTTTAATACCAAAGGCCCGGGATTATCGGCTTCGGATGCCCTTGCAGCGCTAAAGGAAGGTGTCGAGGGACTCTCCTCCTATGGATTTGAACAGGACGATGGAGATATGGAAATGATCGTTGATGATCAGGGCAGAACCTGGGTCAATTTTTGGGGGAACTGGAAAGGCACCTTGAAAGATGGCGGAGAAACACTGGAGGTACCCGTTCACCTCACCTATCAAATGATTGATTCGAAGATCGTCCGGGAATACGGCTATTGGGACAACGCACCTCGCTTAAGAGCCGAGATGGCAGCCGCCAATAAACCTCCGAGGATTACTTCTGCGGTAATGAAACGAGATACTACGAAGAAAAAAAGTGCCGTCATGAAAAAAACGGAGAAGAAAAAAGTGGCCAAAAATAAAGATGCGGTTATGAAAAAGAACTGAGGTTTAATGTCCTCGCATCTTGATGTTTGCAAGCCGCTGGCCGGTATTGATGCCTAAACCCAGCGGCTTGTTTTGTGCAGAAACCCAAAAAAGTTTTTGGTCTTAAATTCACAAAATGGAGGTTTATGGACGCCTTCCGTTAGATTTAATCGTAGCTTGAGAGGACATTTCTTACTATGAATAAAATGAAAAGCACGCGAATACAATCCATTGATATCTTGCGGGGAGTGGTAATGGTGATCATGGCTCTGGACCACGTCCGCGATTATTTTCATGCGGGTGCCTTTGTAAGCGACCCCGCCAATCTGGAAACCACAACACCCTTCCTGTTCTTCACACGATTTGTGACACATTTTTGCGCACCCGTCTTCGTTTTTCTGGCGGGAACGTCAGCTTTCCTGTACGGCAGGAACAAATCCAAAGCACATTTATTCAAATTCCTTTTTACCCGGGGCCTCTGGCTGGTGATACTTGAGATTACGGTAATGACCTTCCTGTGGTGGTTCAACCTGGAATTCAATTTCTTTAACCTTCAGGTAATCTGGGCCATCGGACTGTGTATGATGGTGCTCGCTGTGCTTGTTTACCTTCCAAAACGGATCATACTTGTGATAGGATTACTACTGGTGTTTGGACACAATCTCCTGGACGGGATCACTGTCCAGGGAACAGATGTAGTGTCTGTGATATGGTATATATTGCATCAGGCAGGTTTCGTTCAATTCGGGGATGTTTGGATCAGTTTCTTATACCCCATCCTTCCATGGATCGGTGTTATTTGCCTGGGATATCTGTTTGGCTCCCTCTATAAAAAGGAGGTGGATGTTTCCCTTCGGAAGCAATGGTTACTCGGACTTGGACTTGGATCTATCGGCCTGTTTTTGATCATTCGCGGAATTAACATCTACGGAGATCTGGTGCCATGGAGCGTTCAGAAAAACGCCACCTATACTTTCTTGTCGTTCATGAATGTTTCCAAATATCCTCCCTCCCTGGCCTTCCTGCTGGTAACCATGGGACCCGCCTTTCTCTTTTTATATGGCATGGAGAATATTAAGAACCGACTCACGAATTTCCTATTGGTTTATGGTCGTGTACCCCTATTCTACTACGTGATTCACGTTTTGGTGATCCACTTAGCAGCCATCCTGGGGCTACTTATCACCGGTAATGACTGGACCATAATGATCCTTACCATGGATATGTTTATGAATGGCAGTCTGGCAGGATACGGCTATTCGCTGGGAGTGGTCTATCTGGTATGGGCAGGTGTGGTATTGGCCCTGTATCCTTCTTGCAAATGGTACATGAACTACAAGCTGCGTCATAAAGAACGTTGGTGGTTGAGTTATTTGTAAAAATAAACGCCCCACTATGAAATAGCAGGGCGTTATCATCAACTAACCAAACAAATTATGAGAAACAACTTGTCTTTCTAATGTTTTTATAATTGAGGTAAGATCACTTTGTCGATTGCATGTACCACTCCGTTGGCCGCCTGCACATTGGTTACAATGATATTGCTTACACGTCCGTTTGGATCGGTGATAGTCGCATTACCTGCATCGATGGTGATATCGTCGCCCAGCGTCATAAATACACCACTCGTAAGATCCTCGGCACGAACATTGGCTCCAGCGATCACGTGGGTATTCAAGGTAGCGGTAAGCGTCTCTCCGTCGATCTCGGAAAGATCACCGAGGCCCAGTTCTGCCAAAAGGTCTCCAAAGGCATCATTGGTTGGTGCAAAGACGGTGAACGGTGCAGGGTCTGTTCCGAAAGGCGTACTAAGTACTGATACAAAGTCCGGCTGATCGTCTCTCGTAAGCGCAGCAACCAGCGTTTCAAACGTTGGATCGGCCACGGCGAACGTTACTACCGTTGGCAGCGCGATCACCGCATCCACGAGGTGTACAACTCCATTAGCGGCAAGTACATCAGGAGTGGTTACATTCGAAATACCATTCAAAGTAACACCGCTTGAGGTATTGATGTATAGGCTAAGATTATTGTCGGTTCCTCCGTAGGTTGCCAGGGTGGTCGTGTACGACGTACTCAGGTCGGTTGACAACGCAACACCACCCAAAGCATGATTCAACACGACTTGCGTTAAGACATCTACGGGAACATCTTCCACAGATCCTCCGCCCAGGAAGGTGTCGAAGGCCGCATTGGAAGGCGCAAATACGGTAAAGGCAGCGGTACGATCGTCCAGTACTGTATCCAGACCAGTGATCTCCAGAGCTCTTGCAAGAGTTGACAGGTCCTCGGTCATCATGGCCAATCCCGTAATTGTTGGATCGATGATATTAAGGGCTTCATTGGGCAAAAGCACCTTGTCGATGGCGTGGATTACACCGTTTCCGGTTTGTACATCGGTAAGTAAAATGGTCGCTGGCATCCCGGTAGCATCAATTACTTTGGGGCCACCGGTAAGCGTAATGGTGATGTCTTCTCCCTGGAAGGTTGTGGCTGTCTGTCCTTCAGACAGGTCGGCTGCACGCACATTGGCGCCTGCCAAAACATGGTAATTTAGCACCACCTGCAGTACTTCCGTGGGGATATCGTCCAGCGAAGTAGCTCCCAACAGATCCAATAGATTACCAAAGGCGTCATTGTTTGGGGCGAATACGGTAAAAGGAGAGGCTGCGGTCCCGGAGAGGAGCGCCACATAATCGATAGTCGAGTCGCTTCCCGCCACCAGAGCATCAACGAGGATAGAGAAATCGTCATTAGCCGTGGCCTGGGTTACAATGGTAGGAATACCGATCACAGCATCTACCGCATGGATTACACCATTGCTTGCCGAAATATCGGCAGTAGTAACTGTGGAAACACCGTTAATGCCAACACCGTTGGCTGTGTTGATATACAGGCTCAGATTGAAACCGGTATCTCCAAATGTAGCCAGGGAATTAATATAACCCGTCGAAAGCTCGGTCGATTCAACAGAGCCAGAAACCACATGGTTCAGCAAAATGTTGGTGAGCAGATCCACAGGGACATCTTCCAGGCTGGCGAATCCGTTGGCGTTTAAAAAGCCTTCAAAAGCGGCATTGTTCGGAGCGAAAACCGTAAAGTTGTCGGTACCGTCCAATGTAGCTACCAGACCAGCTCGTTCCAGGGCTGCCAGTAATGAGGTATAATCTGAGTTGTCTGCAACGAAGGCGGCAATCGTTACTGCGGTTTCGTTGGTGGTCGTGTTATCGTCATCGTTGTTACAAGACACTACAGCCAGTGCCAGAAAAGTGATGAGCGCAAAGTTTAGGAGTTTTTTCATTTTAATTTTTTTGAGTTATCTGTGTATGGATGAAACAACAACTCGAAAAAAATTACTACCCTCAAAACGGGCTTTGTGAGAACTTTAACTTTTTGTTTAACACTTTTCTAAAATAATTAAACAAAAAACCCTCCGGTAAGGAGGGTTGTTTCAGAATTAATCAAAAGTACTATTGACAAATAGGCAATAGTAGCAATATCTCATCTTTCAATTGCTGATCTGAAGTGATCATGATGGTCTCGTCATTCTCCAAGTGCAGCGTAATAGGGTAATTGATGCTGGCTAGTGTTCCTGCATCAAACAACTCAATTTCCATAAAGGTTTCCCGGTCATGGGTAAAGGAGATGGTTTCGAAATCCGACGTTTCCTGGTTGAAAACGGAGATTTGAATGGGATAATAGAAATCGACGCACGTGATTCGTTGGTCGTACAACAACCCGTTATTACATTGTTCTACCAGGTTGTAGAATACTTCCTGAGTAGGAACTTCACCCTGCTGATAATTTCCGTAAGTAATACTAAACGGATATAAGGGGACAACAAAGTCATATTTGGTGATAGGTTTCAGATCTTCGATGGAATTCACCTCATATTCATACCCATTGAGCAGTATACGATAAGGAAAGTTGATACTAAAACAAGAGGACAGATCCACCAGATCATCAAAGGTACCATCGTGGGATGCTACCGATTTTACCAGCCCGGTGAGTTGACCGTCGGCAAGGAAAGAAGTTTCGGTTTCACCCTCGGTGACTGTGAGTTCTTCCTTTTGGCAGGAGAACAGGGCCAACAAACATAAAACAACAGCGTATTTTCTCATGACATATTCTTTCAGCTATCAATATAACAACTTCGGGCAAAAAACTCCTACTTTCAATTTTATATCTTTACACAAATTTTTCTATGAAGACCCCACTTTTCCAAAATGTTTGTGAAGAACAAGTGTTTGCCCGATTGTATCGCAAATGGGCTTCCGACCTTCATAATTTCATTTACTATAAGTACGGAAATGCTGTAAATACTGAGGACAAAGTGCAGGAGGCCTTCATAAAACTATGGGATAATTGCAAAGAAACTCCGGTGGAAAAGGCCAAAAGTTTCCTGTTTACCGTTGCCAATAATCTCTCGCTCAACGAGATCAAACACCAGAAGGTGGTTCTTAAATACCAACAGGTGAAACCCAAATCGCATACCAATGAGTCGCCGGAATTCCTCATGGAAGAAAGTCAGTACATGGAAAAGTTCCAGCGGGCCTTGGGAAAACTTTCCGAAGCGCAACGTACTGCCTTCCTGATGAACAGAGTGGAAGGCAAACGACACAAAGAGATCGCAGAGCTACTGGGCATTTCCCGGAAGGCGGTGGAGAAACGAATTTATACCGCGCTCGAAAAATTGCGTCAGGATTTGGAAGAAATTTAAAAAGGCAGGTAGGAATTTTATCCGTTCGGTTGTTATATAAGTGAATTGACATGAAAAAGGAAGATTTAATTGTAAAGTGGTTGGATAACAACCTCGATGAAAGTGAGCTAAAGGCGTTCAAGGAATTGGACGCCTCTAGTGCTTTCTTGAAGATCGATGAAGCGGCCCGACGATTCAAGGCTCCGGACTTCGACATCGAGCAGGGATATGCACGCCTTACTCAAGACCGCAAGGCGGTTCGCAAGATGGTTCCCTGGAGGCGCATTGTGTCAGGCATTGCTGCGGCGTTAATGCTTTCCTTAGGTGCTTATTTCTTCTTTTTCAACAACACCACAACCACACATTTGGCCATGCAGGCACAGAAATCAGAATTCTTCTTACCCGATAATTCTGAAGTGTTCCTGAATGCCGATTCGCGCATTACATATGACGAGTCTAAATGGCAGGAATCCAGAACCCTTCGTTTGGAAGGAGAGGCTTTTTTCCGTGTGGAGAAAGGTTCCAAATTCTCGGTGCAGACCGATCATGGTGTGGTATCAGTATTGGGAACCGAGTTCGATGTAAAAGCGAGAGACAGTTATTTTGAGGTAGTATGCTTCGAAGGTTTGGTACAGGTTGATTACAACGGTGATTCTGTACAATTACAGGCGGGAGATCGATTTTCCAGCTTCGGAAACGACGTAAATCGTTCGCGAACTGTTGCGACGGCCCCTACCTGGATCCACAGCAAGTCTTCGTTTACGAGTGTGCCTTATTTCGAGGTCATCGAAGAGCTTGAGCGACAATACAAGGTGCAAATTCAATTCGACAACCCAGAAAGCGCTACGCTGTTCACCGGAAGTTTTACTCACGAAAATTTGGATACTGCCTTGCAGGCTATCACAATTCCCCTTAACTTGTCTTACTCAATTAACGGAGATACTGTGACGCTAAAATCCAAGTAGCAGTGAGTCTTAGAAAATTCGCTACATTTTTCTTTTCTTTCCTCTTTACTATTCTTGCCTCAGCCCAGGAACGCATACCACTTCGCGAATATCTTGACAATATCGAATCCCGATTTCCCTACGACTTTTCGTTTCGTGATTTGGATCTTGCCAACCATTATATCGTTCCTACAACGTTTGACGATATCCAGCAGAGCCTGAGTTACCTCAAGGAAACTACATTGTTTCAATTCGAGGTTTTAAACGACAGAACGGTCGCCATCACCAAAAAGGAGAATGTGAATTGGGTTTGTGGCATTGTTTTTTCTTCGGAATCCGACACGCCTCTTTCCAATGTTACGATCACAACGAAATACCAACGCGTTGCAGCAGACGCAAATGGAAACTTCGAGATCGACTACATCGATCCAAATACGACCATCGATCTTCAGTACATTGGCTTTGAGGAACTCCAACTTAATGCGGGAATGCTTCAGAAGGAACCATGTAAAACCATACAATTACTGCCTAAGATCGAGTTCCTGAGCACTGTTACCCTGTCGAATTATTTCGCCAAAGGGATCAGTAAAAATCTCGACGGTTCCTTATCGGTCGATTATGACGAATTCGACTTGCTACCGGGACTCATCGAACCGGATGTGTTGCTTACCATTCAGGCACTACCCGGAATACAAAGTGTGAACGAAACCGTATCCTTTATCAACATTCGCGGGGGAACCAACGACCAAAACCTGATCCTGTGGGATGGCATTAAGATGTATCAGAACGGTCATTTCTTTGGATTGATCTCGGCCTTCAATCCACTGCTTACTAAGGAGGTAACCCTCTACAAGAACGGATCGCCATCGTCCTATGGAGATGGTGTTTCCGGTGTGATCGCTATGGAAAGCGACTCCAAGATCGATCCCGAGTTGCGAGTGGATGCCGGCGTCAATTTGATCAGCGCCGATGCCTTTGCGAATATCCCGTTGGGTACACGCGGATCGGTACATATTTCAGGTAGGAAATCGATCAATTCCGTTCTCGAAACACCAACTTTCAACACCTACTTCGACCGGGCATTTCAGAACAGTGAGCTCACCCAACTCAATGACGACCTTTTTACCACTTCCAATGATAATTTCAGTTTTTTCGATGCCAGTTTACGAGGATTGTACCAGGTGACCGATAAGGATCTGGTGCGGGTTAACTTCCTCATCCTGGCCAACGATCTGGAGTTCCTGGAAAACGGTGAGTTTGGTGAAGAATTTCGATCGCTCCAAAGCGATTTGGTACAAAACAACCTTACCGGAGGTTTTTACTACGAACGCAATTGGAACGACCAATTCCAGACCCAGTTACAATGGTACGGCACTAATTACGAACTCCAGGCCTTGAACGCCGACATCATGAACGACCAGGCATTGCTTCAGGAAAATGATGTGTTGGAAACCGGGGTGAAAGTGAGTGGGCGCCTTCGCTTTTCAGAAAAAATACAAGGAACGCTAGGCTACCAATGGAACGAAACCGGCATAACCAACTTCGAGCGCATCAACAACCCGTTCTTTCAACGCAGGGACAAGCGCGTGATCCGAACCAATAGTGCCTTTGCCGAAACCAAGTACCTTCCTTTTGCCAATGTTACCCTTCATGCAGGCTTGCGGGTAAATCATATCGACAAGTTCAACGAGGTATTATGGGAGCCTCGGGTGAGTTTGAATTATCGATTTCTCAAGCACTTTGCTTTCGAGATCCTGGGAGAGATCAAAAGCCAAACCACTTCTAAGATCGTCGATTTCCAGGATGATTTTCTGGGCATCGAGAATAGACGGTGGGTGCTGTCCACACCCGGTGAAATACCCATAGTAAAAGGACAGCAGCTTTCGGCAGGAATTAGTATGAACCGTAAGGGTTGGTTGGTTAGCGCCGAACCCTATCTCAAAAAAGTGACTGGTATCACCTCTCAGAGCCAGGGATTTCAAAATCAGTTTCGAGAGGAACGCACCTCGGGAAGCTACACCACTTCAGGAATCGACTTCCTCATCAATAAACGATTTAGAAAGATCAATACCTGGTTGAGTTATTCGTATGCAGAGAATGATTACAACTTCGATACCTTCGATCCCAGCGAGTTTCATAACAACCTTGATATCCGTCATAGGATTACCTACGGAATCAATTACGCGTTCCGAGATTTTAATATTTCCGGTGGGTTCACCTGGCACAGTGGTCGTCCCACCACCCTGCTGGTGGAAGGAGCCGAACTTCTCGATGACGACCTCAACTTTGCTGCTCCCAACGCTGCCAACCTTGAAGATTATATGCGGGTGGACGTTTCGGCTACCTATCGATTTAAGTTGGCCAAAGGTGTAAACGCATTTGCAGGCCTGTCCATATGGAATCTGTTTGACAAGCGAAACGTGGTGAACCGTTTTTATGGGGTAGACATGGACAACATCGAGGTTCTTGAAATTGATGAAGTCGCATTGCGTTTCACTCCAAACGCCTCTTTCAGTATCAATTTTTAACGAATTTAGGTCGATTTAAATAAGTATATTTAGCGACATTTAAATTCGTACTTTCCATGAAGCTTATCTTCACACTGGCGCTGTCCGTTCTATTCGTGGCAGGCTCCTTTTCACAATCAGAAAAAGAAAAAGTAATCGCGACGGTCGATTCAAACACCATAAAAGGGCATATCTATTTTCTAGCCGACGACCTTTTGAAAGGGCGAGAAACAGGAACTACAGAAAATAAGCTCGCCGCCAGCTACCTTGCCAATCAATTGAGAAGCTACGGCGTGCAACCCAACCCTATGACCGGTAACTATTACCAAGAGGTAAAACTTTCTAAGGTAAAACCCCCCAAGCGCATCACGCTCTCCATGGACGGCAAGGAGATAAAGAAAAAAGCATCGGTTCAAGCAGGCAAGATGAGCTATAACGGTGAAATTGTATTCCTGGGATACGGTCTTGAGGCAGATTATAAAGGCAAGAACGTTGCAAAGAAGTTGGTGGTCGTGCAGGCAGGTAGCCCGGAAGCACAAGATGTGAGAAGTGCTTTCAGGCTAAGAGAACAAAAGGCAGCACTGGCGAAAAATGCAGGTGCATCCGGGGTGATCGAATTGATCAAGGCCGACGCAAACACCTGGGGTTTTGTAGAGCGTAATTTCAATTCGGAGCGCCTTGAGATTGGAAAGAACAAAGAAGCTTACATAGACGAAAAGCGACAAATGGGATACGTCTGGGTACAGGACGAATACGGTAGTATGGCTAAGAATCTGGCAACGGGCAAGCATATGGCCAAGTTCACCATGAATGCTTCCAACCGCAATGACATGGTATCCTACAACGTGGTAGGCATGGTCGAAGGCACCGACCCTGTGTTAAAGAAAGAATTTGTGATCTACTCGGCCCATTACGATCATGTGGGTATTGGTCCTGCCAACGATCAGGGGGACAAGATCTACAACGGCGCGCGAGACAACGCCGTCGGGGTGACTACCGTATTGAGCATGGCACAGAATATGGCGAAATATCCCACCAAGCGATCGGCACTCTTTATCCTCTTTACCGGAGAGGAAAAAGGACTGTTGGGCAGTAAGTACTATGTGGACAATCCGGTATTGCCGCTCAAGCAAATGGTCTTTTGCTTCAACAGCGATAATGGAGGCTATAACGACACCTCTATTGCCACCATAGTTGGGCTGGGACGCACCTCGGCCGAGCAGAATATCAAGCGGGCTGCGGTCGATTTTGGCCTTACTGCGAAGGACGATCCTGCTCCCGAAATGGGGTTATTTGATCGAAGTGACAATGTGAATTTCGCGGTCAAAGGGATTCCCGCACCCACCTTCTCAATGGGATTCACTGCCTTTGATAGTGAGATCACCAAGTACTATCACCAGCCCAACGACGAGGCCGAATCGTTGGATTATGGTTACTTAGAGAAATTTTTCCGTGCCTATGTAATGTCCGGACGTAATATCGCAAACGATCCGTCTACTCCGTTTTGGGTAACCGGGGACAAGTATGAAGAGGCAGGCAAAAAACTATACAACAAGTAACCGTTTCAGTACTTCTTTCAGTTACTTACTTATTAGGAAATCAAAGAGCCGGATGAAATTGCAATTGGCGCAATCCTCCGGCTCTTTTTTTATTTTTTCTGAAGAATTCTAGTCAATAAATCCTTGTGGGTTGTTGTCCCAGAATACTCTTGTCGTCAACGGTTGTTGTGAGATATTCGGGTTGTTGTTCACCTCGTTTTCAGGATATCTCCAGGCTCTTGGGAAGGCTCCGGCTGCAATAATAGGAGATTGCAGGGTAGGTGCTCCAATTCGTCTGTAGGTGTTGTAAGGCTCGATACCGTTTCCAAAGGAAGCGATCATGTTCTCTCTTGCGATCACGTTCAGTTTCCCTGCGGTGTTAGCAGAGTTGAACTCGTTCAACACTCGGTTCACATAGTCGTTCACCTGTGCGTTGGTAGCAGCGAAGTCCTCTCCGGTATCCGGGTTTTCAGTGGAGACCGTTGGGAAGTCCAATACCTTGTTCATGCTCAAACGGATTCCTTGCTCCAATAGAGAAGCAGGGCTTCCACCGGCAGTGTTCAACACAAGAGCGGCTTCTGCCAAAGCAAAATGAGTGTTAGCAGAGGTATAGATCGGGTTGATCCCGGCTCCTTCCATCTTTGGAAGTTGTGGGTCTGGAGCTCTCAGGAAGTTATCAGCATCAAAGGCTCCTCCCACAGGATATACACCAAAGGTAGTTCTTCGAGGTCCATCGGCAGGGATACCTGCTTCATCGGTGTGATCTCTACCCCAGTAAAGGTTTCCAACATAACAGTAGTCGTACAAGGCATCTCCTTCACATGGCAGGTTAGAACCTGATGGAGCGCTGGAGGTTTGACGATAGAAGTAGTAACGTACACGTGGGTCCGGATCACCTGTCTCGATAAAAGGAGGTTGATCGTCACCAGCGTTCATGAAGTCGTACAGATTGTTACTCATATAACCACCGGCACCACCAGCACCGTAGTTGCCTACGAATGTAGGGTGACGACCGTCACTGTTACTAGATACTGTAGAGTTGTAGTTGAACTGGAAGTCTTCGTCAAGGGTGTTGATGAAGATCCCGGTACCCAATACCTGGTTGATACCATCTCTGGCTCGGCTAGGATTGGTAAGGCTCAGGTTCAAATACGCTCTGATCTTAAGTGTGTTTGCCAAGGCTACCCACTTGGTAGCATCAAACTCTCCGTAGTAAAGATCGGTTGGAACACTAGCTACCACTGAGTTCAAGTTCACGATAGCATCGTCCAAAAGAGCGATCTGTGCATCGTATACCACGGCTCCGTCATCCAATCTTGGATTCGGGAAGTCTTCCGGCTGGTTGGCCTCGCTGAAAGGAACGTTTCCGGCGTGGTCTACAAGAAGCATATAGGCATAGGCCTCGATCACCTGGGCGATCCCTACGTGGTTAGGAAGTCCCTCACCACCTTCAGAGATATCAAAGTCGTTGATTCCCTGCAACAGGTCGATGTTACTAAACATAGAGTAGGACGTTGCCCATTCTCCACTAATGGTTGTTTCAGATACGGTGTTGGCGTAGGTACCAAAGAGGTAGCGCATACGCATTAACACCTGGTCTGTACCACTGTATCCGCTCACGATACCGTTGAAATCCAACATGATATCATTAAGAACAAAGTTAGGGTCGGCAGACTCTACCGTAATATTGTTCGGGTTTTCTAGTAGATCCAAGTCTACAGTTTCACAACCCGTGAATAGCGCCAGGCCAGTAGCGACAATTAGATATTTGATGCAATTTTTCATGAGATATTTTTTTCGATATATACTACTATAACAAGCGTGGACGGAAATTACTACCTCGAGCAGCAAAAAATATTTTTATATACATTTATGCCCAAATGGCTGTGGAAGAAGAAAACAATATTTGCAACGAATCCGTCTTCGATAAGGTGTACAACTCGCTGGTTGTTTCCATAAGGAACTTCATATTTTTCAAATGCGGAGACAGGGACCGGGCCTATGATATCGCACAGGAAGCATTTATCAAACTTTGGCAAAATTGCGGTAAAGTGAATGAAGGAAAGGCCAGATCCTTCGTGTATAAGGTGGCCAATAATTTATTTCTGAATGAAGTGGCCCATCAGAAGGTAGTCTTCAAATTCAAACAGGAAAAACGCCCTTCTATGGATCACCAAAGTCCACAGTTCATATTGGAAGAGAAGGAATATGGAGAAAAAATACAGCGCGCCCTGGCTGAATTGTCCGAGGTGCAGCGAACCGCTTTTCTAATGAGCCGAGTAGATGGTAAAAAGTATCGGGAAATTGCAGAAATTCTGGGCATTTCGGAGAAGGCTGCTGGAAAACGAATTAGTGATGCCCTCGAATCGTTGCGGAAGTCGATCAAGAACATTTAACCACGAGAGGTAGTAAAAAAGAGTATCAACTGTTATACATACGAATAGGACACGAAAATGAACCGGGAATTACTAGATAAATGGCTCAATGGTACCATTTCACCTTCTGAATTGGAAGTGCTGAAACAGGACCAGACATTCTTGGAATACCTTCAGGTAGATTCCATTATTAAGCGCCTTGAATTACCGGATACCTCAACATCTGCAGGACTTGACGATCTAAAGCGTCGCAAGGATGTTTCAGCGAAACCCAAAGTGATCGGGATGAGGTCGTGGATGAAATTTGCTGCCGCGGCAGCGGCTGTCCTTTTGATCGGTTTGGTGTACGTTTCTCAATTGCCGAGCACTTTTGAGACGCATCTTGCCGAAACCGAATTGATAAAGCTGCCTGATGGCTCTCAAGTAACTTTGAATGCCAATTCTTATTTGGAATTCAACAAAAGAAATTGGAATAAAGATCGTAAAGTAACCTTACAGGGAGAGGCCTTCTTCGACGTGGCGAAGGGAGAGAAATTTGAGGTACATACAGATCATGGTATTGTGAGTGTCCTGGGGACCCAATTCAATGTTTCGGATAGTGACGGGCAACTACAGGTGGTGTGCTACGAAGGTCGCGTTGGAGTTTCAACTGGTGATGAAGTGACCCAATTAGGAGCTGGCGACGCCGTTTCTATCGTGGGAAGCGAATGGTCTTCAGCAAAAAAATATACCAAGCGTCCTGGCTGGATCTACAACGAGAGTAGTTTCGAAAACGCCCGACTAGCCTGGGTACTGGAAGAGTTGGAAACTGTTTATGCGATTAACATAATTAGTGAAAATATTGATGTAGATTTACGTTACACAGGCAGTTTCACGAATACAGATCTGGATTCGGCCCTGGAAACGATCACACTTCCCATGCGACTTGAGTATGTTATTGAAAACAAAAATGTTATCCTCACTTCGAAAGACTAGTCACTCTCTGTGCTTTCTTCTATTTTTGTTTTGCTTTCAGCTCCCAACCCTTGCCCAAAATCTGGAACAACCCTTGTCCCAGGTGATCAAAAACCTCGAAAAACAATTTGACGTTCGCTTTTCTTACACCACCTCGGTACTCGACAATCGCAACGTTACACCACCTCCCGATACCGGCTCCCTTGAAGCAACGTTGAACTATCTTACCAGTACGACGGATTTGGAATTCAGGATCATTGGCGATCGTTACATTGCCATCTATCGCGCTTCTTCGGTGGGAGATCTGAGCATTTGCGGAACGGTCATCAACACAGAAACCGGACGGCCGATCGTGGGAGCTACCGTGATCGGAGAAGCATCCACGGCAACCACCAACGACGCCGGGACCTTTCGAATGGAGGGTATCGCCACCGACGAGACCATCACCATCTCCTTTTTAGGGTTCGATATCGAGCAGGTCGCCGCATCCGAACTCATACAGCAAGGGGGTTGTCCATTGGTATTTACAACCATCTCCATGAATTTTCTCGACACCGTGGTTCTGGAAAACTATATTGCCCGTGGTATCTCTAAAAATGCCGACGGCTCTGTTTCCCTTTCGCAACGCAATTTTGAGATCTTGCCCAGTTTGATCGAACCGAATGTACTGCAGATCGCACAGGTGCTTCCCGGAGTCGAAAGTACTGACGAAACCGCTGGAAATATTAATATTCGAGGTGGTAAAAGCGATGAGGTACTCATTCTTTGGAACGACATTAGATTGTTTCAAACCAGTCATTTCTTCGGGCTCATTTCGGCCCTCAACCCAAACCTCACCAACGAAGTAACCTTGTACAAGAACGGAACCCACCCCAGGTATGGCGAAAGTACGTCGGGGGTGCTAAGTATTTCCTCAGACAACACGGTACCCGAGCAAGTTACCGGAGGTGCCGGTGTTAATTTTATCAGCGCAAACCTGTACGGTAGTATTCCTGTTTCTGAAACCTTCGGTCTTAATCTATCGGGAAGAACGTCCATTAACAGTGGTATTGGCAACCCTGTCTATGATCAATTCTTTAACCGTGTCTTTCAAAATACAGTGATTACCAACCTGAATAGCGATACCGGCGAAGGACTGCGATCCACCGATGAAGATTTCAATTTCTACGATCTGAGCCTGAAGGCCATTTGGGACATTTCGAAGAAAGACAAGCTAACCTTCAGCTACCTGGGCATCAATAATAAGCTCGATTTTACAGAGTTGTTCATAGCCAGTAACAATTCTAGTTCCAATCAAAGTGTGATTGAACAGTCTAGTAATGCGAGCGGTGTACAGTGGACTCGAAACTGGAGTAACAAATTTTCGACACGTTTTAATTGGCATGGAAGTAACTACCAACTAGAGGAATCGAACCGGGATGTAAATGAGGACATTCAAACCATCCAGGAAAATGATGTGAGCGAACGGGAGGTAAAATTGGAGACTACCTACAGGCCCTCCAGGGAGTTTTTCATAACAGGTGGGTTTTCAAATACGAATACCGAAGTTACCAATAGTATCGATCGCCAGCGCACCGATCTTACCACCCTGGAACGAAATGCCTATTTTCTGAATGGGCAATGGAAGTCGCAGCACCAACGTACACTCATCTCTGCTGGGCTACGGCTCACCTCCTATACAACATTGAACGAGACTTATACGGAACCAAGACTGAGTATGTACCACGAGGTCACGCCCCGCTGGAGTATCTCGATTTCCGGTGAAATAAAAAATCAAGGAGTGCAGCAATTTACCGATGTGAATAATCCCTTCCTCGGGGTAGAGAACACACGATGGATCCTTGCCGATGAGAACACCTTGCCGGTACTTACGAGCGAGCAGATGGCCTTGGGAACGAGCTACGAAAAAGACCAGTGGACCTTCAACGCGAGTGTATTTTATAAATCGGTCGATAATATTTCCAGCGCCACCCAGGGGTTTCGCAATCAGTTTATGAATTTGGTCGCGGTGGGTGGCTACGAGGCCTTAGGTGCCGAGCTTTCCGTCAATAAACGCACCAAGAACCTCAATACCTGGTTGAGTTATAGTTTTATGGAAAGCGACTACGATTTTCCTGTGCTAACGCCATCGGTGTTTCCCAACAGCTTTGTGGTAACGCATTCGCTCAATCTGGCGGCTACCTATGCGTACAAATCGTTTCTGTTCTCGTTGGGGAGCACCTTCAAGACTGGCAACCCGTTTACTCCAGTGGTCGAAGGCAACGAAACGGTTCTCGTCGACGGCACAGAAAGGATCCGTTTCGAGGCACCCAACAGCGAACGACTACCCGCCTATTTCAGGACCGATTTTTCAGCAGCCTACTCCTTTAAACTGGATGCGACCTTCAGTGGGAAGATCAATCTTGCGTTGCTCAATATTTTTGACCGGAAGAACGCATTGGAAACCTATTTCCGATTGGAAACCGACGAAGACGGGAACTCGTTCGTGAATCGCGTGGAACAATTTTCACTCGGGTTTACACCTAATATTTCTTTGCAGTTGTTGTTTTGAATCCTACATCCTATCCGGCACCTGGATCCCAAGTACTCCGAAGGCCGTTTTGATGACCGCCGCTACGGCAGCCGACAAGCGTACCCGGAAGTTCTTTTCGCTGTCATTCTCTGCACCAAGTATGGTGACATTTTGATAGAATGAATTGAATTCCTTGACCAGGTCGTACGTATAGTTGGCAATAAGTGCCGGGCTATAATTTTCGGCAGCCGTTTGAATGGTCTCAGGGAAGAGTTGTAGTTGCTTTAACAGTTCGCGTTCCTTGGTATGCAAGGCCACCGATTCCAATGGAAGCTTCTCAACATTTCCTGCCTTTCTCAGGATCGACATGATCCTGGCGTAGGTGTATTGAATAAAAGGTCCGGTATTGCCTTGAAAGTCGACACTTTCTGCGGGATCGAACAAGATCCGTTTCTTTGGGTCTACCTTCAGAATATAGTACTTAAGGGCTCCCAAGCCAATAGTGTGATAGAGTTGTTCCTTTTCCTGCTCATTAAAGTCGTCGATCTTTCCTAGTTCTTCGGAAATGGTTCGGGCCGTCGCGCTCATTTCGGCGATGAGATCGTCCGCATCGACCACGGTGCCCTCCCGGCTTTTCATCTTTCCTGATGGTAGGTCCACCATACCGTAGCTCAAATGATGCAGGTTATCGGCCCAATTGAAGCCCAATTTCTTCAGAATTAAAAATAAGACCTTAAAATGATAATCTTGCTCGTTTCCAACGGTGTAGATCATCCCGTTAATATCCGGCTGATCCTTCACTCGCTGGATGGCGGTGCCGATGTCCTGTGTCATGTATACCGCCGTGCCATCGCTTCTCAAAACAATTTTCTCGTCGAGGCCATCCTCCGTAAGATCACACCACACCGAACCGTCATCCTTTCTATAGAACACGCCGGTCTCAAGGCCTTCCATGATGTTGTCCTTGCCCAGCAGATAGGTGTTGCTTTCGTAATAATAGCTGTCAAAATCCACTCCGATCGCCTCGTAGGTCTTTTCAAAACCTTCGTACACCCAGCCGTTCATCATCTTCCAAAGTTCCACGGTTTCCGGGTCGCCGGCCTCCCATTGTTGCAACATTTTCTGTGCCTCTAATAAGAGAGGTGCTTCGGCCTTGGCTTCGGCTTCTGTCTTTCCATCTTGTATCAACGCAGCCACTTCCTTCTTGTACTCTTGGTCAAACTTCACATAATAATTCCCAACCAGTTTGTCACCTTTGAGTCCACTTCCCTGAGGTGTTTCCCCATTTCCATATAATTTCCAGGCCAACATGCTCTTGCAAATATGGATCCCCCGATCATTGATGATCTGGGTTTTGTAGACTTTTTTGCCTGCCGCATTCAGTATACGGGCCACGCTGTATCCCAGCAACACGTTTCGGATATGGCCCAGATGCAAGGGTTTATTGGTATTGGGAGAGGCAAATTCTACCATCATCGCATCCTTACCCTCCGGAACGATTCCGAAGGAAGAAAAATCGGTTACACTTTCGAAGAAACTCAAAAAATAAGCATCGCTCAATACCAGGTTCAGGAAACCCTTCACCACATTGAAACGGGTTACCTCGGTCACGTGCTCGACCAGATAGGTCCCGATCGACTCCCCGATCTGTACCGGATTGCCCTTCACTACTCGCAGCATTGGGAAGACCACGACGGTAATATCGCCCTCAAAATCCTTGCGGGTTGCCTGAAATTCGACCGTTTCCAATGAAGCCCCATACAAGGAGGCAATGGCTTGTTTAATATGCGTGGTCAGCGTTTCCTGAAGTGTCATGAAATGCGGGATTTTAAAGTCAGCAAAGTTAGAACTTTATTTCAAGACCTGCCCGAAATGTATATTCGAAATTTAGTATCTTGAAAGAATGAAAAACGTCATTCTTCTATTCGCCATCCTTCTTGTAATTAGTTGTAAGAACAAACAGGAAGAACAACCCGCTACCCCCAACGATGAGGCCACAGACCTGCTGGAACAAACCAGTGGAGATCCCATATTGGCCGAACTATTCGAGTTGATGCAAGGTTCGTTCAATTCAGAAAAACAATCCCTGGCTGATTCCAGTTACTACAATATATCGCTGCACATGTATCCTATCTGGAAGGATAAGGGAAATTTCCTTTACGTGGAACAGGCCCTGAACAGCCGCCAGAACAATCCTTATCGGCAGCGCGTCTATGAAGTGGCTCGCTGGGACGATACTCACTTGAGTTCGGCCGTGTACACCCTGCCCAACGATTCCCTATGGATTGGGAAGTGGCGTACCCCGGAAGCATTCGATTCGATCACACCCAATGATCTGGAATTACGCGAGGGTTGTGCCGTGATCCTGCAG
>JBCCHR010000009.1:0-19204 GCA_039028655.1 Bacteroidota bacterium | reverse complement strand
TCCATTTTACTATGTTAATGGCAAACAGCCGTTCTGTTTTATGGGAGTTTCCAATAACTACGTCGACCTCGGGTTTTGGCATGGGGCCCACCTTACCTTGCATCAGGACCACCTGGTTTCCAAAGGACGGAAGCATATGAAATCTCTTCGATACTTCGAACCCGAAGAGGTGAACGAAGCGGTATTGATCGACATATTAGAAGAAGCGTACTCCTACAAGGATCGTAAATACTACAAATAAAAGATAGAAAATTCCCGGCTATAAGGAGTTGATCGTCGCACGAATGGCTACCAGGTCGGTCAGCAATTTTTCCAAATTGGCAAGGTCCAGCATATTGGCGCCATCGCTTTTTGCATTGGCTGGATCGAAATGAGTTTCGATAAACAAACCGTCCACTCCGGCGGCAATTCCGGCACGCGCCATGGTACTGATCATCTCAGGCCGTCCGCCGGTAACCCCCACACTTTGGTTAGGTTGTTGCAAACTATGGGTCACATCCAAAACCGTCGAAGCAAACTGCTTCATGGTAGGAATCCCTCGAAAATCTATGACCATGTCCTGGTATCCGAACATGGTACCGCGATCGGTAACCATCACTTTCTCGTTACCGGAATCCAGGACCTTTTGCACGGCGAACTGCATGCTTTCAGGGCTCATGAACTGCCCTTTCTTCAAGTTAACCACCTTTCCTGTTTTGGCTGCGGCGACTACCAGGTCGGTTTGTCGAACCAAAAAAGCCGGAATTTGTAAGACATCCACATACTCTGCTGCCATGGCTGCATCACTCACTTCATGGATATCGGTAACGGTGGGTACATCAAAGGTATCTGAAACTTTTTTAAGGATCTGCAACGCTGTCTCATCGCCAATGCCTGTGAAACTGTCAATCCTGCTTCGGTTGGCTTTTTTGAAACTGCCCTTAAACACATATGGGATCTGAAGCGAATTGGTGACAGCGACTACCGTCTTTGCAATGCGCATCGCCATTTCCTCACCTTCAATGGCGCACGGTCCCGCCAGCAGGAAAAAATTGTTGGAGTTGGCGTGTTTTAACTTCGGAATAAGATCAAGCTTCATAGGTTGCGTTTATCTGCCGCCAAAGATACTAACTTCCCGCGAAAGGTGTTCCGAAAATACCTACAGCCAATTCCATGAATACCAGAGCCAGCAACATCAGTACAGCCATGCAAATGCCAATTCGGTACCTTCGATCGTCGAATTTTCGAATGGTCAGATCGCAAATAAAAGCCGCGCTCAACAACAGTCCTCCCGCCACGACAAAATCGAATGTAGTCCACTGCACTTCATCCGTAAACTGCATGGCAATGAGCGGGACCAGCAATGCCAGCCCCACTAAAACTATTATGATGAGCCATCTTTTTTGATTCATAGCTTGTCTATTGAAGTAGCCTAATTGATTTCAGAAAAAAACACTAAGCACCCCCTTTGGAGAGGCTAATTCCCAGTTTACCCCCTAGCCAGGCCATAGGCACATAGGCCAATACGATATCGGCGATGGTAAACCAAGTGGGTCCCGGAATAGCATAATTCACCAAAATACCACCGATCAGGAACAAGGCACCAATGACCAGTGCGAAGGTCATTTTTCGGTTTGCTGCGATCACAGCAGCAATGGCCGCACCGGCAAAGGTTCCCAGCGCATGAGCCAGGAATGGAAAGATAAAATACTTAAAATCCAGGGTAGGCATCACTTCGGCGAGTGCCGTCATGTCGGAGGTGTCGACCCCTTCTATGGGAAATAGTGCATGACCCGCTTGAACGAGCCCCATATTAACTACGCTTCCGCCCAGCCAGCCGCCTACGACGGCAAGGATATTTCTAAGGATTGGATTCATATTGAAACAGGTTTAGTTAGTACAAATTCGATCCGGAAGGCGATGAGTATTGCCCGATAACTGGCTCGAATTCAGTAGTAAGGTAGCAAATATTTCGTAGAGAAGCATCCATGGCTAGTCACAATACTACCTTGGCGAACCAAAACGACGGGCTATTTGTTTTTCTTCGAAAGAAAGGGTGCCAGGCTATCCATGGCATGCGCCTTCAAGAATTGCGCCTCTCCAATGGTGTCGCCCTCGCTCGAATCGTAGTCCATCACGATCTTCCACTGTTTGTTTTCCTTTCTGAAGAGCACGTGGAATTGTCCGTAATAGGTTTGCATGGAGCCGTTACGGGTGCGCTTTAATTGATAAATACCGCGTTCGCTGGCCACCGAGTCGTTATTGATTCTTTCGAAGAATCGGAGGACGATCTTATTGGATACTCCATTTTCCTTCGCCCTTGCGAACCTCCCCAGGTAGCCTCCCACATAGGTGTCGTAGTCGGATATCCGCTCGCCACCGGCAATCCTTACAAGCTCTCGAGAGTGAATGTCCTGCATCAAGGTGTGGTCCAGCGATTCGAAGGCGAGGCAAAATTGTTCCCACACCTGGTTGATGTCGCGTAAATTATCGACGGTCTGCGAGCGCACTTCAGCAAAACCAACAAACGCCAATACCAGTAAGAAAAGATGCTGTTTCTTCATGCTCGATCCATTTTAGTTCTCCTCCTAAGATACTTAAAACAAGCAAAAGCGCCTCAGGAATGATCCCAAGGCGCGATACATCAATCAATAATGGGGAATATCAAAAACCGAACTTCCCGTTGTTGTTTTTATGCTCTGAAGCAGGTAAAATAGTTTCGATCACATCCCAGTGTTCGGCGATCTTTCCGTTTTCAATTCTGAATAGATCGTAAAAGGAAGTGTGGGCACCGGCAAAGCTTCCTTCGCTTACCGCCAATACGAAATTGCCTTCTCCCAGAACGATGTGGACCTTATCGTAGACCATGGTAACACCGTTCTTCGCCATTTCTTCCAGGGCTTTGCCAAGGCCGGACAAGCCATCACCGATCATGGTGTTGTGCTGCAGATAGTTATCGCCATCGAAGTAGTTGGCCATGGTGTCGAACCGGCCATTGACCAATACAGTGTTCAAAAAGTCTTCAACCAGTGCTTTGTTGACTTGGGTCTGCTCGGCAGATGAAGAGCTTGTCGCACCATCGGTTTGGGTTCGTCCACTGGGGTTGGCTGGAGCCAATTCGGCCAGGTTGTCCCAATGCTCAACGATCAGGCCGTCTTCAAATCGGAAAATATCGAAGCCTACCTTGGGACCAAAGAAATCGTATTCGGTGTGGTGAAAGGTGTAATTGCCATCTTCGAACGATCGCACCACCTTCGCCTTAAAGCCTCCCTCCGGAGCGTTTTTCATGATCGCACCAAAGCCTTCCAATCCATCACCCACCATCGGGTTGTGTTGGATGTATTTGTTAGGGTTGATGTAAGCTATGGTCGATTGATCGCCATTCTCAAGACTCTCCAAAAGAGCAGCCGATTTTTCCTTGTTCGATAATTGAGGTGTTGTTTCCATGGTGTTTGTTTTAGGTGTACTTTCTTTTTTGTTGTTTTCGCAGGAGGCTGTGATTACAGTCAGCAATGCGATCAAAATGACTTGTTTCATAGGGTGGTGTTTAACAGGTACAAAGATGAGGTTGATCCGCTGTTCGGGAAAGATGAAAGCCGGAATATTTATGGTTAATTTCGAACCGCTAAGCTATTTTAAGAGACTTTTTAAAGCTATTTGGGGTTAAACCTGTATGTTTCTTAAAATATTTGGTGAAGTTGGTCGGATCTTCAAACCCCAGGGAGTAAGCCAGTTCGTTGCTTTTTAGATCGGAATTGGTAAGACTTCTTTTGGCCTGCAGGATGACATACTCGTCGATCACCTGTTTTGCGGTCTTGTTCAGCAGTGCGCGGCAGGTAGCATTGAGGTGTTTGTAGGTAATGGCTAGCTCCCGAGCGTAATAATCGGCATTTCGGCTTTTGGAGTGATGTTCCTCAAGCAAACCAGCGAATTGACGAAACAAGCGCATCTTTTTCGAATCCTTGATATGAAACGTCTGATGCTGTTTGATCTGTTCGGCTTTTGAGATAAGAATGGTAAATAGCGATTGCAGGACGGTTCTTTGATTGAAGGCGTTCGAATTGGGATATTCCTTCAGCAGCAGATCGAAGTATTCGCGAAACTCCGAACCTTTGGGAATCTGCACGACCGGAGAAAACAACTGTGGATTGAACAGTCGAAACACAAAGTCTTCCGGCAAATTGGAGAAGCAGTCCAGGAAATAGGATTCCGTAAAAATAAGACAGATACCCTTCAGCGATCCTGAAAAATCGAAGGCGTTTACCTGATCACGGGTGAGGTAGACCAAACTGTTCTCCTTTACCGGAAACCATTGGAAATCGATGAATTGCCTTCCCTGGCCTCCGGTGTAGAATATGGTATTGTAGAACTGAAGCTGATGAGGCTCTTCGGGATCGTGCAGGTATTTACCTTTGTCGCGGGCAATCTTGTCGATGGTAACGATCTCAAAGCCCGAGTGATCCTGATTGGTAGGTTCGAATGCTATTTTGGGAATGTTCTTTCTCATTGGTTGGACACCCTTTACCTTCATTCGATCATTGCATTTGTTCTTCTACATCGGCCCATGTATCCCAAACTCCTTTGACCAGTTTACGAAACCTAACCGAATCCGGACTCTTTTCGAGACTGTCGAAAACGGTATGCAGCTCCCCACGTAGTTCCGAATAGTCATCGGTTACCTGGGTCACCTCTTTCCAGGCTTCGATATGCGCATGAAATGCCATCACAAAACCGGATGGGCAGCCAGTATAATCAAGCCCTTGCAGATCTTGCGCGTACTGGTTAATTGCTGTACTCAATGGCATGGTCTCAGGCGCGTGGTTTCGAACCGCCCCCAGCACACTATCCTGTGCGATGATGTGCTTGATGCAAGTTTTGGTGCTGGTCAAATTGGTGTCAACCGGTGTTGTTTTCTCCACTTTGTGGTCGTTACATCCAAAGGCAGCGAAGATCCAAATAATCGTGGTCCATTTCCTCATGAAACAAAGTTACGAAAGAACCTCCTTAACGATACCCTTGGCCCAGTCGTGGAAATTTTCGCGCGTATTGGTGTTTGGGAAAGGCTCGGTAGGAATGTCCACACCCAGGAATTGGCACAACGGCTCCCAACCCTGGCTGGGGTGAAATTCCAGGAGTCTGTGTGGCGGAATATTTCTTTTTACTGCTTCGGAATGATTCTTAAAATTCTGAATGGCATACTCCCGATCTTTGAACTTACCTTCGAACAACTTGCCCCAGATGGATTTGTCGTTGAGTTGGATCACCTTGAACAAATTTCTCGCCTTGGACGAAAACAACATGGAAAAAAGCATTTTGATCTTGAGGCCCGGGCCCGGATCGAAACTAAAAATAGTTTTGTGGGCACTTTCGTACCATTTTTCGGGATCGCGGGTGGTGAGGATCACTTTTGAGTCGGGAAAATGTGCCGCGAGTTCCTGGTAGTACATGGAGACGGGAAAATCTACAGCCGATCCGTATCCTTCAAAAAGTGCATCCCAGTCTACTTGCTGTTCCAGGTAGGCCGACTTCCAATGCGTTACCCCTTCCGGGTTTCTGAAGAGGGCCTCCATATGATAACATTTGCCAAACCCCAGGATCTCCAGGGCGAGTTGTAGGGACTTTGTTCCTGTCCGGCCATAACCGGCGCCAATAACCTTTAATGCCATTTGTTGGTTTTTAAATGAATACTAAACGCGTAGGGGTTGCGGATCGGGGGAGCAAGGAAAAGTATCGCCCTTTTTTGAAAGGTGCGGTGAAAACGAGGAGGGAAGTTACGGAAATTTTACCGGACCCTACCGTTGGTTGCGATTGAGCTGGTCCCGCTGTTCCATGGTGAGTTTGAGATCTTGTTCGATCGCTACTTTCTTAGGTCTGCGGAAGATCATATAGGCAACCAGCAACGCACCGATCGTGAAAAACAACAAGCTTTGCGTGAGATAGGCCCCCACCATAGCCAGGAGTGCTGCGCCTTCTAGCGGAGCATAGCCCATGATCACCGCCGACAAATAGCCCGTCAATTTCTCCTTCAGGGTTTCTTTTTTCTGAAGCTGAGTGATGTACATTTTGTACAGGTAGTTGGAAGCCACAAAGCCAAGGACGGCTACAATGGGTATAGCATAAACCAGTGGATCTTCGAAATCGGTGATCTCAAAGCTGTAATCGTTCATCGAGTACAAAATGAAAATCCCGAAGAACAGCGGCGCCACCACCATGGCAAGGTGTAGCATCTTTACCGTCTTTAGTACGCCTTGAGGGGAATAGTTTTGAATGTTGTTGGACATGGTTATTACTGTTGAATTTGATACAACAGTAACGAAGGTAGCCAATTCCTAAGAACTAATGATTGCGTTTTCTCAACAAGCCTAGATTCTTAAACCACTTCCGACTCCCGACTCCCGACTCCCGACTTCCGACTTCGAGCTTCGTGCTTCGAGCTTCAAAACAAATCCCACCTGCCACCTCCGAAAATCAAACAATTAGCCGTACTTTTGCAGCCTCAAAAGGGATCGGGTTCCGATATTGTCAATTTGAACGATGTAAATTATTGAAAACCAATTGATTCCTTGAAAAAAATTTTAGTGTCATGAATATCAGAAACATCGCCATTATTGCCCACGTAGACCACGGTAAGACCACCCTGGTCGATAAGATCATGCATCACTGCAGCCTCTTCCGTGAAAACGAGAAAACGGGAGAACTCATTTTGGACAATAACGACTTGGAACGGGAACGCGGTATCACCATTACCTCAAAAAACGTTTCCGTAGTATACAAAGACACCAAGATCAATATCATTGACACGCCGGGTCACGCCGATTTTGGCGGAGAGGTGGAACGGGTGCTCAACATGGCAGATGGTGTGTTGTTGCTGGTAGATGCCTTCGAAGGGCCTATGCCACAAACTCGTTTTGTATTGCAAAAAGCCATCGACCTGGGATTGAAACCCTGTGTGGTGATAAACAAGGTGGACAAGGAGAATTGTACCCCGGACGAGGTGCATGAAGCAGTGTTCGATCTCATGTTCGAATTGGGCGCTGAAGAATGGCAGTTGGATTTCCCAACGGTATATGGCAGTGCCAAACACAACTGGATGAGCGACGACTGGCAACAACCTACAGATCATATCGCACCCCTGCTCGATATGGTACTGGAGCACATTCCTGCCCCGAAGGTGGAAGAGGGTACCACCCAAATGCTGATCACTTCCCTGGACTATTCCTCCTTCACAGGACGGATCGCCATTGGGCGCTTACAGCGTGGAATGCTCAAAGAAAACACCCAGGTAACCCTGATGAAGCGGGATGGCAGTACGCTACGGTCCCGTATCAAGGAACTCCACACTTTTGAAGGCTTGGGGAGAAAGAAGGTAAGCGAAGTGCAAGCAGGCGACATCTGTGCCCTGGTAGGGCTAGAAGGATTTGAAATAGGCGATACCGTGGCCGATCTTGAAAACCCGGAGGCGCTGCAAACTATTGCCATCGACGAGCCTACCATGAGCATGTTGTTTACCATCAACGACTCTCCATTCTTCGGGAAAGATGGAAAATATGTTACTTCGAGACACATTAAAGAACGCCTGGAGCGCGAGCTGGAAAAAAACCTGGCGTTGCGAGTAGAGCCTACGGATAGCGCCGATAAGTTCAACGTTTATGGACGTGGGGTACTGCATTTGTCGGTATTGATCGAAACCATGCGCCGAGAAGGTTACGAATTGCAGATTGGTCAGCCGCAGGTGATCATCAAAGAGATCGACGGAGTGCAATGCGAACCGGTCGAAGAACTCACCATCGACCTGCCGGAACACGTGAGCGGTCGCGCCATCGACATGGTGACCTTGCGAAAAGGGGAGATGTTGAGCATGGAGGCCAAAGGAGAGCGCATGATCTGCAAGTTCCACATACCCTCTCGTGGGATCATCGGATTGAGAAATCAGTTGCTCACCGCAACGGCGGGTGAGGCGATCATGACGCATCGATTCCTGGAATACCAACCGTTAAAAGGGGGTATCCCGGAGCGACTGAACGGTAGTTTGGTTTCCATGGAAAACGGTTCGGCGATTCCCTATTCCATTGACAAATTACAGGAACGTGGGCGTTTCTTCGTGAACCCCAACGAGGCCATTTACGAAGGACAAGTCGTGGGAGAGAATTCGCGCCAGGAGGACATGACGGTGAACATTACCAAGACCAAAAAGCTTTCGAACGTACGGTCGGCTGGGGCCGATGATAAGACACGTATTGTACCGGCTATCAAGTTTTCATTAGAAGAGGCCCTGGAATACATCCAAAAGGATGAATATGTGGAAGTAACGCCCAACCATTTGCGATTGCGTAAGATTCATCTGAAAGAGGTGGACCGCAAGAGGAATAAAGTCTAAATTTTAGGAGTATTTCCTGTATAAAACTGCTTGTTTTTTAGTTTATTTGTGACGATTTTAATCATCGATACCCATTTATGAGCACATTATCAACTATTTTTTTGTACTTCGACCCGGGACTGGGTGCGATGATCGTGCAGGGAATTGTGGCCTTCGCGGCGGGTATTTTGCTGTTTTCAAAAAATGCACTGTATAAGGTAAAGGCTTTCTTCGGATTATTGAAGGAAGAGGACGAAACGTACGATTCCATCGATATTGACGAGGAAGATACCGATACCAATGACACAGCCCAATAACGCCATACACCAGGCATCTTTCAGAGACCCTTCGGGATATATGTTTCATGATGGAGATACGCTTCGGCGCGTGATCAACCCCATCTATTTTCCGCAGTACCAAAAACTGAAATCTTCAGGATTTTTCGATGTCCTTATTAAAAAAGGCCTGCTCATTGGCCATGAGGAAACGGTTGCTTCCGAAGAAAAAATAATCATTACTCCAGAGCCCATTCCGTTCATCACCAACCCGTATGAGTGGAGTTTCGAACAATTCAAACACGCGGCATTGCTCACCTTGCAGATTCAAAAATATGCCCTTTCCAAAGGATTTATTCTGAAGGACGCCTCGGCCTATAACGTGACTTTCCACAAAGGAAAACCCGTTTTTATCGATACACTCTCGTTCGACTTTTACGAAGAGAATACTCCCTGGCGAGCCTACAAGCAGTTTATTACCCATTTCTTTGGCCCTCTGGTGCTGGCAAAATACCATGGCACCGAGATCCTTAAAATGCTGCAAACTCATATCGATGGGATTCCCGTGAAGTTGATTGCGTCCATGCTGCCAGGTAAAACCAAGCTGAGTTCGACCTTGTACACCAACATACACCTGTTGGCCAAGATGGAAAACAAGCACAGCGAAGATTACAAGGCGGAAACCAAGGTGGCAAGCTTGTCAAAGAAAGCACAGAATAACATTCTCACCAGTTTGTTCGAAGCCATCAAAAAACTTCAGTTGAAAGAAGCCAGCGAGTGGGGGAATTACTACGAAAAGACCAATTATAACGACCAGGCCTTTGAGGCGAAAAAACAGCTCATTAGAGAGTGGGTTACTCCTCTGGGAGCGAAAAAGCTGATCGACATGGGTGGTAACGACGGGACCTTTGCCCGCACCGTTTTGGACAAGGTGGAAGATGTGATCGTAACCGATATCGACAGCAATGCCGTGGGATACAACTACCAGCAGGTGCAAAAGAATGGCGAGACCAATATGCTGCCGTTTGTGTGCGATGTACTGCAACCGGCACCGGGAATTGGTTTTAACAATACGGAACGTAATTCGTTGATCGAGCGATTGAACGCCTATGCTCCGGATGTGACCCTGGCCCTGGCACTCATTCATCATATTACCCTTTCGGGGAATGTGCCTTTTGAGAAATCGGCCGAATTCTTTGCCAAATTTGCCAACTATCTCATTATCGAGTTTCCGAAGCGCGACGATTCTTGGGTGGAGTCGTTGTTAGTGCGAAAACGGGAATTTATCAATCACTTCGATTTTTACAACGAAGCCAATTTCGAAGCCGGCTACCTTCAGTTCTTCGAATTGGTGAAGAAGGAGGCCATCGCGGGTACCCAACGGGTCCTGTATCTTCTCAAGTCCAAGTAACGCAATGGGCTCCCGGCCTTCCTTGTTCAAAAGATTTGTAACCAACCCCACCCAATACCCAACCCTTATTGCCTTGGCTACGGGACTGTACCCGGTGCTGTTTTACTACACCCGTAACTTCCCATTGATCAACACCTGGAAGCACTTAGGTTTTTTTATGGTGCTGTTCTTAGGAGTTCCTTTGGTACTCTTCTGGGCAGTTCGCTTAACACTTCGAGGGGAGGCCAATGCGAAGCGACGACTACAACTCGCCACCTTGCTCAACCTGGGCTTCTTTCTCAATTTTATACAACTGTGTCTTTACGCTCGTCTCCAGTGGTGGTTTACCCTAATGGTGGTAGTGATAGCAGTATTGGGAGCCGTTTTTCTTTTTTTTATGCTGAAACGGATCGTCGTGTTCCAATGGTTGTTAGCACTGGTTACGCTATTCTGGCTGATACCCGTGGTGCAATCGCAGTTGACCTATTCCGACACCTGGACCGAGCAACCGGACGATATCGAACGAGCCAATTTTGTGCACCGTCCCAATATTTATGTGATCCAACCGGATGGCTATGTGGGTTTTGCCGAAATGCCGAAAGGATACTACCAAAATGACAACTCCGAATTTGAATCGTTCCTGGCGCAACAAGGGTTTACCAGCTACCCGGAATTCCGAAGTAATTATTCCACTACGCTTACTTCCAATTCGTCTCTCTTTAGCATGAAACACCATTACTACAACAATGGATTCAATTTCAGTGAGCGGATGAACACCCGGGAGGTTATTATTAGCGATAATGCAGTGCTCCGGGCCCTTCAGCACAATAACTACAAAACACATTTCCTGGCCGAGTGGCCCTATATGCTGGCCAGTTTACCGGAGATGGGCTTCGATGCCAGCAACTTTGATTATGGGGAATTGCCGTATCTCACCACCGGTATCGACGAGATCCGCGAGGTGGGGCCTTATCTGGAAAGATTCATGAAAGAAGATACGTTGCAGCCCAAGTTCTACTTCATCGAACTTTTCCTGCCGGGTCATATTGCCACCACGGCTCAGGAAAGCACTGGTGTGGCCTCGGAACGGGAATGGTGGATCAACAACCTGCGCGAAGTGAATGATAAACTTCGAAGTTTGCTCACCCACATCGAAGCGAACGATCCCGAAGCCCTGGTGGTGCTTTTGTCTGATCACGGCGGCTATGTGGGCATGGAATTCATGCGCGAATTACGAACAAAGACCAACGATCGGGACAAGGTATTTTCTGCCTTCAGTGCGATGTTGGCAGTAAAATGGCCGGAGCGACTTCCCGAAACGGAGGTCGAGTTTAAGTCGGGCGTCAACTTTTTTCGAATCCTGTTTTCCCAATTAGCGCAGGAGCCATCTTATCTCGATCACCTGGAAGACGACGGGAGTTATCATTTGGTAGATCGAAACGCTCCCAAGGGCGTGTATCGGTACATCGATGGAGCCGGGCAGGTGGTTTTCGAAAGGGTGAAGTAAGCCAAACAAAGATTTTATTTCCTAGCTGGAAACTGTATCTTCGCCCTACCATTGGGTATAAACCAACGCTTTTGAACAAAAAAGAAACGAATACAATTTCTGTCCCCATGAGGATCAAGGCAGGATTGGCTGCCGGGCTGTATCCCTTCCTTCATTTTTACAGCAACAACTTCAATATTGCCGATAGCTGGGTGCAATTTGGTTTTATGGTGTCCCTCTGCCTCTTGTTGCCCGTAGCCATCGCCCTGGTGCTGCCCAAAATTTTCGAACTGGGCCCGCTCAAAAAACTAAAAAAATACAGCCTCACGGCCTTTAATCTCGTCTTCTTTATTTGCCTGCTAAGCCTCATGATCTTCCATTTTAAGAATATGATGCTGGGTGGGTTGCTGCTCGCAGGCGGATTGCTTAGTCTTGTTGCGTATCGGCACTTGGGAAAGATCGTGCTGTTGCAATTCTTGTTGGCGGTGATGAGCCTGTTCACACTGGTGCCAAGGCTTGCTTTCGTGTTAACTTACGACGACAGTTGGAAGGAGATCGCCGAAAACCTGGATGAGGTAACCTTCAAAGAAACCCCCAATATCTATGTGATCCAACCCGACGGATATGCCAATTTCTCGGTCCTTCGGAAGCCACCCTACAGCAATTTGGATACCACCTTTGAAGACTACCTGGTGGAAAAAGGTTTTACCAACTACCGTGACACTCGATCCAATTATTTCAATACCCTCACGTCGAATACCTCGGCCTTTGCCATGAAGCATCATTATTACGGCAATGTGAATCGAAAGAACGAAAAAACGCAGGATGCGATGGAGGATATCGTGGGAGACAATGCTGCACTGCGTATATTAAAGAACAACAATTACACCACGCATCTGTTTACCGATAATTCTTTTTTTCTGCTGAATAGAAAGCGCAAGGCCTACGATCATTGCAACATAGCCAACAGCGATCTGCCCATGTACAGGTTGGGCGGTTTGCCGGGGATCGATATCATTGCCGATCTCACCGAATCACACAAGAATGAACCGGAGGGACCTAATTTCTATTTTATCGAACGTACGGTACCAGGTCATATCAAAACGGCCAAGATGGGGTCGGCGGGGGCCGAAAAAGAACGCGAAAAGTGGCTGGCTTCGCTGGAACGGGCTAACGACTGGCTCACGCAGTTGATCGACCTGATCGACGCCCACGATCCGGACGCCCTGATCGTGATCATGGCCGATCATGGTGGTTCTGTGGGGCTGGAGTATTCGGCCGAGTTGAAAGAACGTACCCTCAATGCAGAAGAAACCTTGTCGGTCTTTAGCGTGATCACAAGCATCAAATGGCCGGATAATGAGGTGCCCGAGGGGCTTCAAATCAAAACGAATGTTAATTTGTTTCGTAACTTGTTCTATCATTTAAGCGGCAATTCCCTGCTCATGAAAAGCTACCAGCCGGATAAGACGTTTGTCTATAATCTGGAGGAGGGACCCCTGCAGGTGTACGAGTGCATCGACGAGAACGGGAAGTACGGTTACAAGAAACTGGATAACCAATGATCGAATTCTTCAACAAGAAAAAAGGACTGTTTTGGATTGCTTTTATCTGCGGCTTCTACCCGTTGGTCTTTTATGTTTCCAATAATTTTTATGCGGTAAACTCCTGGGGGCACATGGCCTATTTCGCATTGTTCTTTATCGGGTTGTCGGTCCTCTACTTTGCTTTGGTAGAAGCGTTCTTTATGCTGAAAAAGGATTGGAAAAAGCATCGCACCAAGGTGCTTTTTGTATCGGTGGTCATGGTCACTGCAACGCTCATGTCTTGGGCGATCCGCCTCCGTTTGCAAAAGAAAATGCTCCTGGGAATACTGATCGTAACAGGCTTGCTTGCCCTTAAATTCCACGAAAAATACCGGCGGATCGCCGTACTTATCGCTATCATGGCTGTATTGCCGTTCCTCAATATATTTGTTAAGATCTACGAGCAGAATAAGAACATGCCCTGGACCGAGATGGCTGCCGATATCAAAGAGGTCAAGTTTCAGAATACGCCAAACATCTATCTCATTCAACCCGACGGCTATGTGAACCGGGCGACCATGGAAGGGCCGTTGTACCAGCACCAGACCGATTTGTTCGACTGGTTGGACGCTCATTTTTTTAAACACTACAATACCTTCCGCAGTAATTATGCTGCAAGCATTCCTTCCAATGCGTCCATGTTCTCTATGCAGCACCATTATTACGGGGAAGCCTGGATGAACGAATTGGAAATGCCCATGGGTAGGGAAGTGATCAGTGGGCAGAACACGGCCAATTATGTGCTTCAAAACAACGGTTACAAAACCTATTTCCTGGCGCAGGACGAGTACTTCCAACAGAACCTTAAATTTGGTGAGTTCGATCATTACAACATTAGCCGGGAAGAGATCCCATATTTTAGCGATGGTGAAGAGCGAGTGGCCGTACTTATGGACGATCTGGATGAAGTACTGGCCGATACGACAGCGCAACCCAAATTCGTCTTTATGGAAAAACTGCTGCCGCATCATATTCACTTTGTGGCACAGGAAAACCAGATCGAGGCAGAAAGAAAGGAGTATACAGAGCGTATCGAGGAAGTGAATGTCTGGCTCAAGGAAGCCATCAATAAGATCGAGGCACAGGATCCCGAAGCCATCATTATCCTGTTGGCCGACCATGGCGGATGGGTGGGAATGACCAGTTATCCGGATATGTTTACGACGAGCGATCATCGCAATCTTAACTCCATCTTTGCCAGTATTGCAGCCATCAAGTGGAACGGCTTTCTGCAGCAGGGATACGACCAGCAGTTGCGCTCTTCGGTGAATCTGTTTCGGGTGCTGTTTGCGTCCCTGGCCAAAAACGACGTTTATTTACAACAAATGGAGGATAATTCGAGTTATAACCTGCATCGGGAAAGCTGGTACCGAAATTCGGTTTACAAAGCGCTCGACGACCGGGGAAAGCTTAGCTTCGAACCCTATAAATGATAGCCTATCTACACCGTACAGAAATACGAACCCTCGCAGGCGTCCCAATGGGACCAGTTCGTGCGTAATTCCAAGAACGGTACCTTCCTGTTCCTACGTGGATTCATGGACTACCACAGCGATCGATTTGAAGATGGTTCCCTGATGGTATACAAGGGCGATAAGTTATTAGCCTTGGTACCGGCCAATCGCGTGGAGAGTGATCTGCACTCCCACCAGGGGCTATCATATGGCGGTCTCATCCTGGGGCGTAAGGAAAAGCTCAATGTGGCGCTGGAATTGTTTGGTGAGGTGCTCAAATTCCTTCACAAGGAAGGGATTGAACGCCTGCATATCAAGTTGGTGCCTCCCATGTACTGTAAGGTGCCCAGTGATGAGTTGGAGTATCTTTTGTTTATTGCTGAAGCAACCCTTACACGGGTCGACGTATCTTCTGTCATAGAAAATCCGGCTCCTTTGAAGATACAGTCCAATCGCACGGAAGGCGTAAAAAAAGCAGAACGAAACCAATTGGAGATTCGTGAAGAACACGAATTCAAGGCCTTTTGGAACGAGATCCTCGCGCCCAATCTGGAACGGCGCCATCAGGCAAAGCCTGTACATACCTTAGAAGAGATCGAATTGCTGGCGGCTCGCTTTCCGAAGCACATTCAGCAATTCAATGTGTACAAACAAGGTCGTATTGTTGCCGGTGCGACGATTTTCGAAACCGAGATAAATTGCCACGTACAATACATTTCGGGCAATGAGGAAAAACAACAGTTGGGCAGTCTGGACTACCTGTTTGATTATCTGATCACCCAACGTTATGCGAACAAGAAATTTTTCGATTTTGGCATCTCCAACGAAAATCATGGCAAAAACCTCAATGGTGGTTTGCTGTACTGGAAGGAGACCTTCGGGGCTCGTTCGGTCGCCAAGAAGTTCTATACGGTGCAGACGAGCCATTTTAGTAAACTAGACGATGTCTTCCTATGATCCCATTTTTAGATCTGCATAGCGTCAATTCAAGGTTTCATGAGCAGTTCGAAACAGCCTTTCGAGAAGTGCTTGATTCGGGCTATTTTATCCTTTCTGATAAAGTGGAAGCATTCGAGAAGCAATTCGCCAGTTTCTGCGGCGTACGCCATTGCATTGGGGTAGGGAATGGTCTGGACGCCCTTCGATTGATCCTTGAGGGCTACAAAGCCCTTGGGAGGCTTCAGGAAGGGCAGGAGGTATTGGTAGCCTCCAATACCTTTATCGCCACCATACTTGCCATTAAACAGGCTGGAATGAAGCCGGTATTGGTGGAAACCCAGTTTGAAGGTTTCAATTTCAAGCTGGAGGCACTTGAGTCGGCCATTTCAGAAAATACGGCAGCGATCATGCCCGTACACCTGTATGGCCAGTTAGCGAACATGGCCTCTATCAATCAATTGGCAGCAAAGCACAGTTTGCTGGTGATCGAGGATGCCGCTCAGGCGCATGGGGCTAAGGACGAATCAGGTCATCGTGCCGGGAGTTTGGCGGAGGCCGCAGGATTTAGTTTTTATCCCGCCAAAAACCTGGGGGCACTCGGGGATGCCGGTGCCATCACTACCAACGACGACGACCTGGCCAAAATGGTTCGCAAACTCCGTAACTACGGGGGAAGCCAGAAATACGTTAGTGATGAGGTGGGGATCAATTCACGGCTCGACGTGCTTCAAGCGGTATTTTTGGGTATAAAGTTGGGGGCGCTTGATGAAGACAACGACGCAAGAAGAAAAATTGCAGCCCGTTATCTTTCAGAAATAAAAAACAAAAAAGTAGTACTGCCTATGTACAACGGGAGTGAGGATCATGTATTCCATTTGTTCGTGGTACGGGTAGCCGATCGGTCTCATTTCAGAGCATACCTGGAGGCAGAAGGAGTAGGGTCGCTCATTCATTACCCCATTGCGCCGCATGAACAAAAGGCCTTTCCAGAGTTTGCCGATATCAGTTTTCCAGTGGCCGAACGCTTGCATAGAGAAGTGGTGAGCCTGCCCATAAGTCCCGTGATGACTCCAGAGCAGGTAGAAACCGTAATTTCAGTTGTAAATCGCTATTAATTGAAAGTCCCAAAGTTTATACGTGAGAATGTACTCCTGAAGATGACTTCGCTCAATGCGCCTGTCATCATCACCCGCTTGGGGATCTCGCTGTACATCAATCGCATGGTGAGTCTTTACTTCGGAGAAGTTGGGTTCAATATCATTAGCCAATTACGCGATCTGTTGCAAATTCTCACCTCGGTTACTTCCCTGGGGATCTTCAATGGGATTGTGAAGTATGTGGCCGAGTTCAAGAAGGATGAAGCAGGACGCGAGAAATTGTTTACCACAGCTTTTACCTTCTTTTTGATCGCCTCCGGCCTGTCTTTTTTATTGTTGTTCTTTGGGGCCGGCTTTATTAGCGACTATCTCTTCCAAAGTCGGGAGTACGCCTGGGTGATCCGTGTGGTGGCCATGGTGGCCCCCTGTATTGGGCTGCAGCGCATTTTCAACGGGGTGGTAAACGGTCTCTCGCAGTACAAGAAATTCGTAAAGATCGACCTCATTAGCTATCTGTTGGGTGCTGGGCTTACCATCTACTTTGTGTTGCAGGACCAGCTATCGTACGTGCTGTTCTCCATCTCGATCACCCCGCTATTTCAATTGGGGGTACTCGTGCTTATCTTCAAAACCGAATTAAAGAAATACATTCCGTTTCGTAAGTTGAGAATGGCTTCGCCCATGGCCAAGACCTTGTTGGCCTTTACCCTGATGTCGTTCTTTTCGACCGTGGTATTGAGTTCGCTCAACATCGAAATTCGAAATATGATCACGCGTTCGATCTCCGATACCCAGGCGGGACTTTGGTCGGCCATGCTGTCTCTCTCCAAACAGTATATGTCGTTCTCGATCATTATTTTCTCCATGTACGTGATCCCGAAATTTGCGACGATCTATACCAAAAGAGACTTCACACGGGAGCTGAAGAACATTTACAAAATGCTGTTGCCCATTTTTGGGACCGGGATGTTGCTGGTCTATCTGTTTCGCGGGTTTATCATGGACCTGGTGTTTCCGGGCCTCAATCATGAGCAATTGGAACCCTTGTTCAAATGGCAGCTGGTGGGCGATTTCGTGCGCTTGATCTCTATGGTACTGGCCTATCAGTTCATCACCAAGAAGCTGGTGCGCACCTTTATTTTTACTGAATTACTCTCGCTTGGATTATTCTATTCCTTCTCATGGTATCTGCTGGGCGACTACGGCATCGAGGGGGTTACCATCGCGCATCTGCTACGCTATCTCATCTATCTGGTAGTGGTGCTCTTCCTGGCCTTCCGCTACTTTGAGAAACAGAAAGCGCAAGCCGCCTAGGCCAACCAGGTATCCACGTAGCGCTGGGCAATTTTCTTGTAGTGATGATGAGTTACCACAAATTCGCGGGCATTCCTGCCTATCTCCGTGATCTTTTCCCTGTCCAGGACGAGTTCCTCCAGGATGTTGGCTATCTTACCGGCATCGGGTAATGCATTGATGGCAACAATTTTGTCAAGTTGGTAGAAGTCCTCAAACTCCTTTTCGGCACCTGTGAATACCACCTTTCCTTTGGCCATGGCTTCCAACGCATTGTATCCCTGGTCATAGGCAAATACCTGGTCCAGGACGATATGCGCGCGGTCGTATTTGGTGATGTATTCCTGGTATGGCAGGTTCTCGGCAACGACTACCTCTATTTTTTCCGGGTGTTTTTGCTGAAGGATCTCCAAAGCTTCGGTAAAGTAATCGCCTCCCTTTTTGAGGTACACATTGCGATTGATACCTTGAAAGATCACCACCTTGTCCGAAGGTGCTTGCCCACTGGGCTCTAAAATGTCCACGTTCACGGGATTGGGAATAAGTCCGCGATAGGCAGGATGTCCTTCCAGGGGGATGTGGTAGTCGAGGTCCGATGCGATCACACCGTCGATCTGTTGGTAGACAAACTGGTGAAAGGCCTTCTGCTTGGGAGAAAGGTATTTGAGCACTGAGGCAAATTGTTGCTTGGAGATCTTTCCATCAAAATATGGCGTGAAGATGGAGTATTTAAATTTTTTCTGAAACGCATACGACACGCTCACGTGGTCGGTGCCGCAGGACAGCAGGAACAGCCGTTCGTTATGAGCTTTGAGGTGTTTGATGATCTCGGTCTCTACTTTTACCGATACTCCAAAGGCGTTTTCGTTGATGAGTTGTACCACATCAAAACCTTTGAGTACATCTTTTTTTCTTCGGAATTGTTTGCGCAGTGCAACCGAGGTGAGGTCGATCCCCGTTAGTTGAAACACCAGTATCTTCCACTTCCGGGCCAGGCCATGGTCGTACTCGCGGGTAAGTTGGATATCGGCGGGAAATTTCTTGAATAGGTCTCCGGTTGCAATGAGCGTAACATCGTGGCCCAATGCCACCAGCCCTTCCTTCAGGGAATTGTGCAGGCGACTGTATTCTCCAACCAAAAGTATTTTCATGTGGTTTGCTCTGGCGGATGCAACGCATCCGAATTCGAGATACTAATAACGAAACAAATCTGTTCTCAAGTATGAACAATTCTCAACGCCCATCACTTAAATGTATATATTTGTTTCAACCGTGGTCAAAAGTACACATTCATGAGCTTGCAGTCCAAACCCCGTCGCACAAAAGTGTGCTTCGACGACACCATCCGC
>JBCCHR010000008.1:0-19521 GCA_039028655.1 Bacteroidota bacterium | reverse complement strand
TTTCTGGGAATAACTCATCAAAAAATGAGGGTATTCTCATTGTTCCTTTAACTAATTTCATGACTAATTATTGTATTACGTTTGAATTTTTTTTACAGGGTAGTGCAAAAAGGAGTCCAACCCGAAATACCAGCCATTTTGTCCTAACAGCTGTATGTTTTCACGACTTTTTGTCGGAATTTCCCAAAAATTATTAGTTGTAATAGGTTTTGAAGATCTTGACGAGCTCTTGCGAAGGAATGATCTTGTCTTCGTAATTGTTCATTTCGACAAGGATCTTGTCGATGGCAGCGGTTCGAATGCCCATTTTAAGACCAAAATTGCGTAAGGCGATCACTTCTTTCTCGTGCGTTTCTCGATCTACGTTCATGAGGAGTACCAATTTGTGAAAATGCACGATTCGCTCCATTTCGGAGAAGAGCGGTTGAGAGGGTACAGGGTTTTCGAATAGCGCGTCAACTTCCTCCTTGGAAACATCCATTCGTTGCGCTAGTCTGTTGATGAAATCATATTCGGCGGAAGTCACTTTCTCGTCGGCCTGGGCCAGGAAAATGAAGTCGCTTATCAAGCCGTGTTTGCGATCGTTTTGCATAGTACAATACTAGTGGAAAAGATTGAATTTTGAAAATGGAGCGCGGATTATTCCGCAGAAAAAAACATAAAAAAACCCGGGAAACTTCCCGGGCTCTACATGGTTGTTCTAAAGGTTACGACTCGGACGTGATCACCACTGGTAACATATAGTCCTTTCCTTGTTCGAGGTTGTTCTCCAGTTTTTGATAGTTGAGTCGTCCCTTGATATAGCTTTCTACCAAGGCATTCTCGGTATCGACATCCAGCACGACCAATTCTCCTTCCTTGTTCACCCGAAGGGTGACTTTGGCCTTGGTATCATGATCGAGTTTAAAGTCCGGCTTTTCCAACATCTGAGCGATCTCATGCGTAGCGTCCAGATTCTTGATCTTCTTAGGCACTGTGTTGTTTGCATACACAGCAGTTCCTACTAAAAGTACGAGGGCAAATACAATTGATTTCATTGTTTTCATGATTGTTCGTTTTTATCCATCCTGTGAAAGACAGATTGGTGAATAATTGATTGATGATGTTAAAAAGACGATTGGCTGGTGCCAGGCGTTACGTAATTGCCTGTTATTTAACTAATTATTAACCAAGCGCCGCCCGAGGGTCGTCGGGCGACTAGGTGGGATCTTCTGCTTAACTCAAGGATTGGAAGGTCACGGGCAAGGTGTAGGTCTTACCGGCTTCCAAAGAACTCTCAAGCTTTTGGTTCTCCAATCGATTCTGGATAAACTTCACGGCTCTTCGGTTCTTCGTTGCAACCGATACAACTTCCAGCGTTCCATTGCTGTTTACTTTCAAGGTTACCTGAGCTTCTGTTCCGTCCTCATATTCAAAGTTGGGATTTTCCAAAAGCTGGGCGATCTCCTGAGCGGCTTCGTCCTTGTTTACTTTGTCACCTATAGGGTTGGTGGCGAATACGGTTGTTCCGGTTAGTAGCACGGCGGCTAGCAAAAATGATTTGAATGTTTTCATAACTGTTCGTTTTTGATGAATAATTAAATGATTGATGATGTCTAAGAGACGACCATACCTTTCAAAACGTTACGCGGTTCGAATCCATTTAACGATTAATTAACCATTGATAACAGTCGTTAACGCTGCAGCAACAAAAAACCCATCCTCGTATAAGGATGGGTTTTGATATGGAAAATAAACTCCCTTTTGAGGGATTACTAATGTTTTAAGACAGCACCTGCTGAACTTTATCGGCTGCTTCCTGGAATTCGATGGCCGAATGCACATCGAGACCGCTGTTGTCGATCAATTCCTTGGCGATATCGGCATTGGTTCCTTGCAATCGAACGATAATAGGCACCTCGATCGTACCCATATTCTTGTAGGCATCCACAATTCCCTGGGCTACCCGGTCGCAACGTACGATCCCTCCAAAGATATTGACAAGGATCGCTTTTACGCTGGGATCGCGCAGAATGAGATTGAAGGCTGCCTCCACACGTTCGGCATCGGCAGTACCACCCACATCGAGAAAGTTGGCGGGCTCTCCACCGGCTTGTTTAATGAGGTCCATGGTCGCCATCGCCAGTCCGGCTCCGTTCACCATACAACCCACGTTTCCGTCAAGGTCAACATAGTTCAATCCAACTTCTCCAGCCTCTACCTCAATTGGATTCTCCTCCCGCTTGTCTCGCATGGCTGCATAATCCTTATGACGGAACAATGCATTGTTGTCCAAGGTTACCTTGGCATCTACGGCGATCACCCGATCGTCGCTGGTCTTAAGTACCGGGTTGATCTCAAATAGGGAAGAATCAGACTTTACATAGGCGGTATATAAGGCGAACACAAACTTCACCATACCCTTGAATGCCGTTCCGCTTAAGCCTAGGTTGAAGGCAATGCGTCGCGTCTGGAAGGCCTGCAATCCCACTGCAGGATCGATCTCTTCCGTAAAGATAAGATGCGGTGTTTCTTCGGCTACGGCTTCAATATCCATACCTCCTTCGGTGGAGTACATGATCATGTTTCTTCCTGTAGCTCGGTTAAGCAATACACTCATGTAGTACTCTTCCGGTTCGCTGTCTCCGGGATAGTACACATCTTCGGCCACAAGAACCTGGTGTACTTTTTTTCCTTCAGCGCTGGTTTGGGGAGTGATCAGGTTCATCCCAATGATCTCACCCGCTTTTTCGCGCACCTCATCCAGGCTTTTGGCCAGTTTTACTCCACCACCTTTACCGCGTCCACCGGCGTGCACCTGGGCTTTGATCACATGCCAGCCCGTTCCGGTGTCTTCGGTTAATTTCTTTGCAGCAGCTACTGCCTCATCGGCCGTTTGGGCGACGATCCCACGTTGGATCTCTACGCCAAAACTATTCAGTATTTCTTTTCCTTGATATTCGTGTAAATTCATACGATGCGCTATTTTTCAGAACGACAAAAATAAGAAATGTTACCGAGAGAAATGTGAAGTCCGTACGTAATTTTTTTGCTGAAGAAACGACCCAGGACTGTTTATTTAACACGGGCGGTACCATCCAAAAAAAGGCGTTCAAAGTCGTGGCCCGTAGCTATCTATTCAGAAAAAATTATGATTTTGAAGGCTTTTAATTGATCCCAACCCATTAATTTTAGGCCCTTATTTATAAATCACCTTAAAATCGAAGAAAATGACGCATCAGGAACTTTTGGCGGCTGCCCGTGAATATGGGAGTCCGTTATACGTCTACGACGCAGCACGAATTGAATCGCAGTACCACCGTTTGGAGCAGGCATTCGATAAGGTGAAACAACTCAAGATCCATTATGCGGTTAAGGCGCTGTCCAATATTTCGGTTTTAAAGTACCTCAATTCACTAGGCGCCGCCATGGATACGGTATCGATCCAGGAAGTACGATTGGCACTGGAGGCCGGCGTAGCACCTAAAGACATCATTTATACCCCCAATGGAGTTTCTATGAAAGAGATCGAAACAGCTGCGGCGTTAGGTGTTCAGATCAACATCGATAACCTCTCGGTGTTGGAACAGTTCGGGACCCTGCATCCGGAAACCCCGGTCTGCATCCGTATCAATCCACATGTGATGGCTGGCGGCAATACGAACATCTCGGTGGGTCATATCGACAGCAAGTTTGGCATCTCCATCCACCAGTTACCCCATATCGAACGCATCGTAAACAATACAGGGATGCACATTAACGGCATCCATATGCACACGGGGAGCGATATTTTAGATATCGATGTGTTCTTATATGCTTCGGAAATACTTTTTGAAGCTGCCACGCATTTCGATCGTTTGGATTTTATCGACTTCGGAAGTGGTTTCAAAGTGCCCTACAAAGAAGGAGATATTGAAACCAATGTAGAAGAGTTGGGAGAGAAACTATCGGCTCGTTTTAATGAATTCACCGCAACCTATGGAAGGGACCTCACCCTCGCCTTTGAGCCGGGAAAATTCCTGGTAAGTGAAGCCGGTAAGTTCCTGGTGAGTGTTAATGTGGTAAAGCAAACCACCTCCACCGTATTTGCACAGGTTGATAGCGGATTTAACCACCTTATCCGACCCATGCTGTATGGCAGCCAACATGAGATCGAGAACGTTAGCAATCCTGACGGCCGCCAACGATTCTATAGCGTGGTAGGCTACATTTGCGAGACGGATACCTTCGCCAATAACCGACGCATCAGCGAGATCAGTGAGGGTGATATCCTGGCTTTTAGCAATGCGGGTGCTTATTGTTTTAGCATGGCGAGCAACTACAACAGCAGGTACCGTCCTGCCGAAGTGCTGTATCATAACGGAGCATTACACCTGATCAGGAAACGGGAGACCTTCGACGATCTCATGAAGAGTCAGGTGGTGGTTGAACTGTAGACCGACCCTTGGTTGAAAATCACTGGGATTCAGTAAAATAAACTACCTTTAAGCGAAGACTAATCGATTCGACTGATGTTTGTTCGCTTTGCCCTCGTTGGTATCATCTGGCTGCTCTGTTTCCAGGGATCTCTATGGTCCCAGGAGGTTCCGAGTTTCCAAAAGGAAGTTCTTCAAACAGAGATCGGCAGTTTGCCCTATCGCATTTTGTTGCCAGCTGATTTCAGCAAAAACAAAGAATATCCCCTTTTAATTTTCCTGCACGGCAGTGGAGAACGTGGCGATGACAACGAATTGCAACTTACCCTTGGGGCTGATCTTTTCCTATCGGAAGAAGTAAGGCAGAAACATCAGGCCATCGTGGTGTTTCCACAGTGTCCGGTCGATAGGTCCTGGAACAACTCGGTCTATCGTAACGATGGTCCCAACCGCGTGCAGTTCCCCAAAGCGATACTACCTAATCCGCAACAAGAACAGTTGGAGAAGCTGATCGAACATCTCAAGGCGACTTACTCGTTGAACCTGCGAAAGCTCTATATTGGCGGACTCTCCATGGGTGGAATGGGAACACTCGAACTGGCACGACGCAATCCAAGATTGTTTGCAGCGGCATTCTCTATTTGTGGTGGCGCACATCCGGAGGTCGCCGGCCAATTGGCCAACACCCCCATATGGTTGTTTCATGGAGATGCCGACACGGTGATCCCTGTAAGTGGATCGAAGGATCTGGCGAATGCCTTACAGAAAACCGGTGCTCCAATACGGATCACGGTCTATCCCAAGGTGGGACACGACAGCTGGACGCCTGCCTTTGCCGAGCCCGACCTGTTGCCATGGCTATTCTCCCAGGAAAAAAAGGAATAAAACAAACGAATCAATAACTAACTAAAACCAAACCGATGAAATTTACATATCTATACCTTGCTGGAATTGCGGTGGGCATAGGCCTGCTCATTTATTATTATGGGTTTAACTTCAATAATATGTCGGAGACCGAATTGGTTAATTCGGTGTTGTATTGGTACGTTCCACTCATTTTTGGGGTGTATGGCATCATCGCCGCGCGTATCAAAAATAAGATGGGTGACGAGCAAATGAACGCCGTGAAGTATTTGTTCTCCGGCAAGGATGGACTACTTCTCTTTCTCATCATATTCATTGGGTGCGGTGGTCTACTGGGGCTCATACTCCTACTCATTCCGTTAGCACTGTTCAAAGTATCCACACCTCAATTTGATCTGAAGGTGGCGCTGTTAGGAACCTTACTTTGTTTGGGATTGTTGTGGTTGTTCTTCCAGGTGCTTTGGCCTGCTTTGTAACTAGAATACAGACCTTACGCCATTAGTCGGGTAAGTCTCTCACGAATAGTTTGGCAACCAATGCATAGTACAAGCTTCGTTTGTACAATTTCGTACCCGCCGCGCGGGCGCGCTTTATCTTGCCTATAGATTGGGCAACAAAGGCAATGGCCACAATGAGCAGGAAAGCAATGATCAAAATCGTGAACTCCATAATTTGCACCTCAGCAGTACGCTTACTGCGATTCTATATACTCAACAACTTAACTAACTGAGGGAGATGGGCTAAAAATACATGGTTTAGTGCATAAAATCAACTAAATCTGTCAGGAAATTACGGTTGAACCGTAATGATGAATGGAAAATTAAAGTCTTTCCGAGGCGTGTTAGAAGTTCCCAACTTCTTTCTTGGCAGCCTCAAATTCAGTCATCATTTCTGCCACGATCAGGGCGGCAGGTTTGATATCATGAATGAGGCCGGCCACTTGGCCAATTTCCAATTCACCTTCTACCAGATCCCCTTCAAACATCCCACGCTTAGCGCGCGCGCGGCCCAGCAGTTCTTTCAATTCTTCAACCGACGGTGCTTTTTTGTACAATTCTTTAACGTCCTGGTAAAATTTATTCTTGATCAACCGTACCGGGGCAAGTTCTTTCAAGGTGAGTTCGGTGTCACCTTCTTTGGCATCTACAACCACTTGTTTGAAATCCGGGTGCGAACTACTCTCATGGGAGGCCACAAAGCGACTTCCTACCTGCACCCCGTCGGCACCCAATACCATGGCGGCCAGCATGCCTCGCCCGTTGGCGATTCCACCGGCTGCGATCAGAGGAATGGAGACCTGTTCCTTTACCATTGGGATCAAGGTAAATGTTGTGGTCTCGTCCCTTCCGTTATGTCCCCCGGCTTCAAAACCCTCTGCAACCACTGCATCGACGCCAGCTTCCTGCGCCTTTAGGGCAAATTTCACGCTGCTCACAACGTGCACTACGGTAATTCCTTTCTCCTTTAACTTGGACGTATAAGTCTTTGGATTTCCTGCGGAAGTAAATACTACCTTCACCCCCTCTTCGATAATGATCTGGATGATCTCTTCCAAATTAGGGTACAGCATGGGCACATTCACCCCGAACGGGCGATCGGTGCCCTGCTGGCATTTTTGAATATGTTCCCGAAGCACTTCAGGATACATGGACCCTGCTCCCAAAAGTCCCAAACCACCAGCATTGCTAACGGCACTAGCCAGTCTCCATCCGCTGTTCCAGATCATGCCCGCCTGGATGATCGGGTATTCGATTCCAAATAATTGAGTGATTTTGTTATCGGTCATATCGTTTATCTTAAGAGATCACACCGCTACCCACGAGTTCGTCCTCGTGATACCAGGTCACGAACTGGCCTTCGGTAATCGCAGATTGTGGAGTGTCAAAGATAACGTAAAGCCCCGACTCGGTTCGATGCAAAGTGGCTTTTTCCAATGGCTGTCGATAGCGTATGCGCGCCATCACTTCCATCTGCTGGTCGATCTCCAAACGAAGGTCTTCGCGTATCCAATGAATTTCTTCTTGTTTTACGAACAAACCCCGACGGTACAAACCGGGATGCGATTTCCCCTGACCGGTATAAATGATGTTTTCTTCCACATCCGTATCGATCACGAAAAGTGGCTCCTGTGTGCCTCCAACCGCAAGCCCTTTGCGCTGCCCCTTGGTAAAGAAGTGGGCTCCCTGATGGGTGCCAACGATCTTGCCATCCTCTTTTTGATAGCTATATTTTGCAGCCAGGTAGCGTAGTTTTTCTTCTTCGGAAGTAAATTCGGGCGTGTCCCTCTCGTAACCGTCAAACCCCGAAGGTACTTCTACGATCATCCCTTCTTTGGCTTTCAACTGCTGCTGAAGGAATTCGGGCAGCCGAACCTTGCCAATGAAACACAACCCTTGGGAATCGCGCTTTTCGGCGGTGATCAGGTCCTGGGCAGCGGCGATCTTTCGAACCTCAGGCTTCAGCAACTCCCCCACCGGAAATAAGGTTCGGGCCAATTGCTCTTGAGATAGTTGACACAGAAAGTACGACTGGTCCTTGTTGGGATCCTTTCCGGCCAGTAGTTGGTAGATCGTTTCTCCATCTTTTTCGATCTGTCCTTTTCGACAATAATGACCGGTAGCTACATAATCTGCCCCCAGGTCCATGGCGATCTTCATAAATACATCGAACTTGATCTCCCGATTGCACAGCACATCCGGGTTGGGCGTCCGGCCCATTTCGTATTCCCGGAACATATAATCCACTATGCGCTCCTTGTATTGCTCGCTCAGGTCGACCGTCTGGAATGGTATGCCTAATTTTTGAGCTACGAGCATGGCATCGTTACTGTCGTCAAGCCATGGGCAGTCGTTGGAAATGGTCACAGAATCGTCGTGCCAGTTCTTCATGAAAAGGCCAATTACCTCGTAACCCTGCTCCTTCAGGAGATAGGCTGCGACGCTGGAGTCGACTCCTCCGCTTAATCCTACGACAACACGTTTCATTAGGATGCTAAAATTTGTGCAAAGATAAAAATAAAAAGACTTTCAAGCGCTTATGACAACGCTGGCATGACAAGAGTCTGGATCCGGACAAATACCTGTGTTAGCTCTTCTTGCGGGGTTTAGGGAAGGTTTCCTCCATCACCAGGTTACCGTTCTTGTAGTATTTCCACAACCCGTGCTTCTTACCGTCTATGTACTGCCCTTTTATGGTGAGGTTGCCGTTGGCATCGAAGTACTCTGCAGGACCATGCAACTGGTCGTTGATGTATTGCAGGCGCTTGAGTACCACCCCTTCCGGCGAGAAATACGTATTGGCACCCTCACGCGAGCCGTCCTCGTAGGCCAGTTCTTCGGTGAGTTTTCCATTGGGATAGTAGGTAGACTTCACGCCGTTCAATTTCCCATTGGTGTAATTCTCGCGGGTCATCACGGTATTCGACTTCTCATGATAGTACTTCCAAAGCCCCACACGGTCTTTGCCCTGCATCATCCCTTCGCTTACCAATTTTCCTTTTTTGGTGAAATACTGCACTTCGGCCAGGTTCTCCTTGCCGGTAAAATTCTTCACCACCATCGGCTGATCACCACAATCGTCGCAATAGAACTTAAAAGTGCCTATTTCCTTACCATGGTCAAATTCGCCTTCGTACCGAAGCTGGTCGCTGTTTGGGAAAGTCTTCTTCCATATCCCATGGCGCTCTCCGTTGGCATCCATTTGGTTGACATCCTGGGCTACCGCGTATTGAAGTGACCCCATAATTCCGAAGAAAAATAAAAATAAACGACCTATAGCCATCATAATCTCTTTTGAAGTTTTAACGCCATAAGAAGGCATAAATTGTGCCAACAATAAACGCTAGTCTACTTACGTCGCTGCGCCTTTTTTTGCGCCTCCGCCTGTTCCATCATCTCGGCCATCTTGCGTTGGAAGCGATTCTGCTTCTTGGGCTTCTTCTTGTTCTCCTCGATCTTGGCGTGGATCTTATCCTCGTCGATGATAAACTTTTTGATCACCAACATGATCCCAATGGTAATGAGGTTGGAGGTAAGATAGTACACCGACAGACCACTCGCGTACTGGTTGAAAAACACCAACATAAACAAAGGCGAGAGATACATAAGGAATTTCATGTTCGGCATGCCCGGCTGCTGCTGCTGTTGCATGCTCTGGCCCATGCTCATCATCATGTACACGAAGATGGCAACGGAAGCCAGGATCGGGAACAAACTCACGTGATCTCCATAGATCGGGATCTTGAACGGCAAATTAGCGATCACATCGAAACTCGCCAGGTCATCGGCCCAAAGGAAGCTTTTTTGGCGCAGGTCGAATGCCGTTGGGAAGAAGGTGAACAAGGCATAGAAAACCGGAATTTGCAATAAGGCCGGTAAACAACCCTTCAGCGGACTCGCACCCGCAATATTCTGCAGTTTCAGGGTTTCCTGTTGTACTTTCATCTTATTGTCACCGTACTTCTCGCGAATGGCGTCCAATTCGGGTTTGAGTACCTTCATTTTAGCCTGAGATACATATTGTTTGTACTGCACAGGAGATAGTAGCAATTTGAACAGAATCGTAAGCACGATGATAGCGATTCCCGCCGGGAACCAGCTACTCAGCAACCCAAAAACGGGAATAATGATGTATTTGTTGATCATCCCGAAGATTCCCCAACCCAAAGGCATCGCCTCATCGAGATTTCGATCGTATTGTTTGAAGATTTGGTAGTCGGTCGGACCGTAGTACATGTCCATATCGTATGCCAAACTGCCACCGGAAGGCTCCAGCAACATTCGGGCACCATATTTCTTGGTGAACAAGGTATCTACCGCATCGTCTTCAACCAGATCAGTCGAGGTGAATTTCACCTCCTTGAAAGCCTTGTCGGTTAGTAGCATCGAACTAAAGAAATGCTGTCTGAAGTTCATCCAGTTGACGTCCACTTCCGTTTCCTCGTCTTCTCCGGTAGGAGACAGCTTGTCGTGATCATCGCCGTCTTCAAACTCGTAGGTAAGACGCGAGTATCGGTTCTCATAGGTAATACTCTTGGCCTGGCGGTAGGTGCTCATGTTCCAATCCAGGTAGATGGGCTCACTCGTATCGAGTACCCCGTCCAATCCTTGTGACTTGATCGAGAATTCTAACATATACTCTCCCGGACGCAATTCGTACCGATACTCCAGATAGGAAGAAGCCGAAGCCTTCAGTTTCATTGAGAGCACCTGGTTATCTCCATTTTGAGAAACGCTGGGTTCGAAGAATAGATCTCGGGAATTTAGGTTTCGGTTTTCTGCCTTGAACTCAAGGTTAAAATCATTGTTCCCATCTCGCATAAGGTACACAGGCTCACCCTGGTACTGGGTTTGCTCCTTGAGCTTGGCCTCGACCACATACCCTCCTTTGTTGCTCACGACGAGTTCCAATACGTCGTTCTCAATGGTAGTGGTGTTTTCTACTGCGGAAGGCAATGTGCCGGAATACGCGAATGATCCAAGGCGATTTTGCAATCCGGCTACTGCCGAACTATCACCTACGTTCACCGAATTAACTTCCTGAGGTGTAACTACTTTTACCTCATTCTTTTCCTCTTCGGCTTTCTCCTTTTCTTTTTCAACCTGTTCCAGGCGTGCCTTTTCGGCTTCGACCTCTTCAGGAGAAGGTTGGCGGTACATCATGTACACCACGATCGCACCGATAAGAATCATACCGATGATCGTGTTTAAGTCAATTTTTCTTCTTTCCATCTATGGTGGGAAGGGCTTGGCCCTGTTTTATTTATCAATTGATTAAGCTGTCGATGCAATGTCCTATTGCAACAACCCGGCCCATTTTCCAAATGCGCCAAAATGTCTTGTTTCTATCCCATGGCCAGTTGCTCTGAGTGCACGAGGGCGGCTTTCACGAATCCTACAAACAAAGGGTGCGGGCTAGCTACGGTACTCTTGTATTCCGGATGGTATTGCACACCTACGAACCAAGGATGCGTTGGGATCTCTACAATTTCTACCAGGCCAGTGTCCGGGTTGATACCCGTAGCGCGCATTCCTGCATTCTCTAAGTCATCCCGGTATTGATCGTTGTATTCATAACGGTGACGGTGACGTTCGAGGATGGTATCGGAAAGGTAAATATCGCTCACGATCGAATCGGGTTGGATGACGCATTTCCAAGCCCCCAGTCGCATGGTACCACCCTTGTGAGTGATCTCTTTTTGTTCTTCCATGAGATTGATCACCGGATGAGGCGTGGTCTCGTCCATTTCGGTGCTATTGGCACCTTGTAATCCGAGGACATTTCGCGCATACTCGATCACGGCCATCTGCATGCCCAGGCAAATGCCCAGGAAGGGTAATCCTGATTCCCTTGCATAGCGCACCGCATCGATCTTTCCTTCGATACCGCGTTCCCCAAAGCCTGGTGCCACCAAAATTCCATCGAGACCTTCCAGGTGTTCGGCCATATTCTCGCCATTGATATGCTCCGAATGTATGGAGCGCACTTCCACTTTTACCTCGTTGGCCGCTCCCGCGTGTATGAACGATTCAAGAATGGATTTGTAGCTGTCCTGAAGCTCGACGTACTTACCGATGAGCCCGATGCGAACGGTAGCTTTCGGATTGCGGTGCCGGTTCAAGAAGTCGTTCCAAACCTCCAGATCGGGATCGGTAGAAGGTTGCAGATCCAATTTACGCATGGCTACCTGATCCAGGCCTTCTTCCAACATCATGTTGGGCACATCGTAAATGGTCGACGCGTCTATGGATTGTATCACGGAATCCTTTTCCACATTACAGAAAAGGGCCAGCTTGGATTTAAGTTCGTCGTTGAGTTCGTGTTCGGTTCTACACACCAAAATATCGGCCTGTATCCCGCTTTCCATCAATGTTTTTACAGAGTGTTGCGTGGGTTTGGTCTTCAGTTCGCCGGCAGCAGACAGAAACGGAATAAGCGTGAGGTGCACCACCAGACTGTTGTTTTCACCCAACTCCCATTTGAGCTGTCGCACCGATTCGATGTAAGGCAGCGACTCGATATCACCCACGGTACCTCCGATCTCGGTAATTACAATATCATAATCACCACTATTGCCAAGGATCTGGATTCGCTCCTTGATCTCATTGGTAATGTGAGGTACTACCTGTACGGTCTTTCCAAGGAATTCGCCACGGCGTTCTTTTTCGATCACGCTCTGGTAAACACGACCCGTCGTCACATTATTTGCCTGAGAAGTGGCAACGTTCAGGAAGCGCTCGTAGTGCCCCAGATCAAGGTCGGTTTCGGCACCATCGTCGGTTACATAGCATTCGCCGTGCTCATAGGGATTGAGTGTTCCGGGGTCTACGTTGATGTAAGGATCCAGTTTTTGAATGGTTACGCGAAATCCGCGCGCTTGCAATAATTTGGCCAGTGACGCTGCAATGATTCCTTTTCCCAGGGATGAAGATACCCCGCCCGTAACGAAGATGTATTTTGTAGTGCTCATAGACGACTAGCATTGTTAATACCTATACGGGGTGTAAAAGTACGGATTTATTGTCTAAGCTGCCCGATAAAATTGAATTTTCAGCACCCTCCTTGAGGTACCGGACGCAAATTATTCAGAATAAAAAATAAAACGTACCTTTTGTATCCTAATATCTCTCCCGATGCACAAAACATTTGCTTCTCTTCCAGACCGTGTGAAAGGGGCTGTGATCGATGGGCTGCTCCTTATTGGCCTGATGTATGGAGCCTCTGAACTTCTCGCCCTTTTTGATGGGGTGCCCACTTTTGTTCGGGTGATCATAGCGGTGATTGTCTTTGTCTTATACGATCCCATCTTTACCCACCTCTACGGCGGAACTATCGGGCATTCTTTTTCGGGAATTGAAGTGAGACGTCTGGACGATCAGCAGCGTCATTTGAGTTTCCCTAAAGCGCTGTTTCGCTTTATTTTCAAGGCATCGCTGGGATGGCTCTCACTACTAACAGTAACCGGAAATGATAAGAAACAAGCGATTCATGATCAGGTGGCAGGCTCGGTGGTCTATGAGGAATTGAAAGAGGAAGACCCTAAGACCGATCGATCAGAGGACGGATAAGCGACTCCAGACCATTGATCTTGATCTCCATCATTTCTTTCATGAATCTGCCTAATTTTCCCTGCGGAAAGCCTTTTTGCTGAAACCAGGTGTAATAGTATTCCGGAATGTCAACCAGATAGTTGTCCTTGTATTTCCCGAATGGCATCTTGTAATTGGCAAGCTCGACCAGATGCGCCCGGTGCGCATTATTTCCAGGCATCATAGGCGTCCAGTTGTTCGGCCACGTAGACTCTCCAACGTAACTCTTCCTGCTCGTTATTGGAATGATCACTGTCGCCGTCATACTGCTTCTGCATGGCCCTGCGATCGGCTTCGTTCTGGTTATAGATCTTTTCCGAACGCTCTTTGAACGTACCGTCTTTGGGCAGCTGCGCCAATGCCCTTCGCAGTTTACGGGCAGCCAATTCAGTGATATCGAAATGCATCTGCTCGTGCGCCAGTATGTAGTCGTTGACCTTTTCGGGTCGATACCAGGAAAGGTCCGGGTAAAAGTTGCTGCGGATGCTATAGTTTACTCGCTGTTGTCCGTTCCTCACCGTATAGGAAAACGAAAAGGAAACTCCTGAATTGGTACTCGCAACATATTCTTCAGGACCACTGGGAACTCCACGAAAATCGGCCCAGGTGAGCTTTCTGTCTTCCTGCCAGACGATCTTCTCATCGTTGGTTTGGAATGGGCTTAACACCAGTAAGAGTAAGGCTGCGGTAATTAGCTTCATACCACTAGTAACGAGAAAAAACGCAATTTATTGAAGAGGCCTCCTAGGAACCGAACCGTTGCTAATATAGGATGCTTTTGGTAATACAGGCCATTGGACCTAGACCGTCTTCCAATGAAACTCGATCACCTTCTCGATATCCGGATGCAGGGAGTGGTGCACCGGACAGGTATTGGCAGTTCGCTCCAGGATCTTCCTGTTCTTTTCGTTCTGGGGATCGGTGAGCTGCAATTGCACCTCGATCTTAGAAATGCGTCTGGGATCGCTCGCCATGGTTTTTGTGACCGTCGCTACACTGCCGGTAAGGTCCACGTCGAGATCTCTGGCCTTGATTCCCATGACGGTGAGCATACAATTGGCCAGACCCGTGGCCACGGTATCGGTAGGAGAGAATGCCTCTCCTTTCCCGTTGTTATCCAGTGGGGCGTCGGTGATAAAGGTGGCACCGGATCGAAGGTGTTCGCATTCGGTCCGAAGACCACCGAGATAGGTTACTTTGGAGGTACTCATTATTCTACTACTTCAAAACGGAGATCGTCGTTGTACTTTAAGATGTAATGCGCATTGTTGGTGTAACCGGAAAACATCTTCTTTCGATAGCGAAACTTATTTTCGATGTACTCGGTCTCAAAATCCTTTGAGCTTGCATCGTAGACATTCCCTCCCGCGGCAAGTCGTAACAATACGTCGTAGGTAACGTCAAAACCACGTACTGCAAAGCGATTGGGAAGCACCCCGTATTTGTTCTTATAGCTCACCAAAAAGGCATTCTTGTCATTAAAATCGTAGCTTTTTCGATTCGATGGGAAGGTAAAACTGAGATTGGCCAGATGCATGTTGGAGATATCGTCGAAATCGTAACTATCGTTCTTATCGGTAGTGAACAAGCGTATCTGGTAGTTCTCAGGCATACCATTGAGCAACCCTATCACATTGCTGATGATCACCGGATCGGTAGATTCTAAGATCACCCAATTCTCTCTAGTCTTGTCGATCTTTTGATCGATATCCACGACATACAAAAAGCCTTTCTCTCTGGGTGATAGCGTGATCGCATCCGGGATGGCGGCCAAAATGGCTTGTTTCTCACGAATTTTGGTTTGATCGCTGATCAGGATCACATTGCGACCGGTAGCATTGGCTTTCAAATAATCGATCATCGAAGCCTCCAGAATATCTTCTCCCGGAACGGTTTGGAACAGGTTGGACGTAAGCTTGATCTCTCGATTGCTCAACGGAGAGAACACCGGGACGTCGTTTCGTTTAAGGTCGGAGGCCGCCTTGGAAACGTTTCTGCTCAACAGCGGACCAATAACTGCATCGGTGCCTTTGAAATCGTTATTGGCGATGATCGATCCTGTTCGGCTCACCGAACCCTCGGTGTCGAAAACTTCCAGTTCTATCGACATTCCTTTCTCTTTGGCAAATTCGGCAGCCAACAAAGCTCCACTGTAGAAGTCAAGGGCCACGCGCATCGCACGATTCTCACGGATCACATCTTCATTGCCTTCCACCGAATCGCGCACCATTTTCTTAAGCTGGAACGGCAGCAATAACGCCACGCGCTTGGTATCCATATCGGTCATGCGCTCGGTGAGGTCCACCCGATCCACCTTGGCGGCCAAATCGCTGGCCACTTCCTTCGGTATCTTGAGGATCATGCCCGATTTCAAACCATCCTTGGCGTAGGGATTTAAGGCGACGATCTCTTCTTCGGTGAGACCAAGTTTCACTTTCAAACGGAAAAACCCTTCCCTGGGTTGCACTTCGTAAAAATCAAAGGTCTCTTCTTCGATCACGGCCGAAGTGGTCACCGATTCCGAGGGAACGTTCAGTACGGCTCCAATGGGGAAATTCTCGGGAACTTCCGGATTGAGCGCTTCCAATTCAGCAATAGTAATACCATACTTACGCGCGATTCCGTATTTGGTTTCCTTGGCAGCGATCTTATGGGTGGCCATATTATTGGTCCCCGATTCGAGCGTCGTAGTGTTGTTGTTTTCTACGACGGTGATCGCTTCCTCTTTTGGAAATACCGGAATCTGAAGTTTTTCACCCTTCTTCAGTTCCTTGGAATACAAATGCTTGTTGTACTTTTTAATATCGTCGACAGTGATCCCATATTTTTGGGAAATACTGAACAGCGTCTCCCGACGCTTTACCCGGTGCTTTTTAAACTCCAGTGGTGCCGATCCGGCACTGATGATATCATCGGTCGGGATAATGAGCAGCGTGTTGGTACTTATTCCGTTACGGGCATCAGGATTCAATTGATAAATGGCTGCTTCCGAAATGCCGTACTTCTTGGAGATACTGTACACGGTCTCACCTTGGGTCACTTTATGACTGCGATAGCGATCCTGTGCGGTACAATCGAGACTTCCAAAGCCCATAAAAAGGACCGCGAGGATACATAGAATAGGTGTTTTTAATACCACGGTTTACAAATGTTAGGTTTACGGGTTTCCGACACCCCCGGGGAGCTTACTCCCATTCGATGGTGGCAGGTGGCTTCGAACTAATGTCGTATACCACTCTATTAACGCCTTTCACCCGGTTTATTATATAATTGGACGTCTCCTGAAGGAATTCGTAGGGCAGATTTACCCAATCTGCGGTCATTCCATCGGTAGACTCCACGGCCCTCAACACAACGGCTTTCTCATAGGTGCGCTCATCGCCCATCACTCCAACGCTCTGCACCGGAAGCAAAATAGCTCCTGCCTGCCATACCGAGTTATAGAGATCCCATTTCTTTAGTCCGTCGATAAAGATGGCATCCACCTCTTGTAATATACGAACTTTTTCCTCGGTGATATCGCCCAATATCCGTATGGCCAGTCCCGGCCCCGGAAACGGATGACGCCCCAGTAGCTCAGCATCGATGCCCAACTCGGCCCCCACTCGTCTCACTTCATCTTTAAAGAGCATTCGAAGCGGCTCGACCACCTTTAATTTCATATAGTCCGGCAACCCACCCACATTGTGGTGCGACTTGATGGTTACCGAAGGACCATTGACCGATACGCTTTCGATCACGTCCGGATAAATAGTTCCCTGCCCCAGCCAATCCACATCTTCCAACAAGTGTGCCTCATGATCGAAAACTTCGATAAAGGCATTTCCAATGGCCTTTCTCTTTGCCTCGGGATCACTTTCTCCTGCCAATGCTTTCAAGAAGCGTGCCGAAGCATCCACTCCTTTTACATTAAGTCCCATGCCCTTATACTGTTCCAAAACATTTTGGAACTCGTTCTTACGCAACAAACCGTTGTTCACGAAAATGCAGTACAAGTTGTCGCCAATGGCCTTGTTGAGCAACACGGCAGCAACGGTCGAATCGACTCCTCCGCTTAGTCCGAGTACCACTTTTCCATCACCCAATTTCTCTTTCAACTCTTCAACGGTAGTATCCACGAAAGCGGCCGGAGTCCAATTTGGATCGATCCCGGCAATATGGATCAGGAAATTGTCCAGCAGCTGCTTGCCATGAGTGGTGTGATACACTTCCGGATGGAACTGAATGGCATAGGTAGGTTCCCCTTCGATACGGTAGGCCGCGTTCTGAACATCGTTGGTGCTGGCCAATCGAACCGCACGGTGCGGTAAGGTAGCAATGGTATCGCTGTGGCTCATCCAAACCTGGGTATCTTCCGGTATCCCGGCAAACAAATCTTCCGTATCGTGAATTGTGGTAAGGTTGGCACGTCCGTACTCCCGAATGTCGGAGGGCTTTACCTCTCCTTCATTAAAATGCGCCAGGTATTGCGCTCCGTAGCACACACCCAAAAGTGGAATATGCCCTTTTATCTTAGAAAGATCCGGATGGGGCGCATCTTCGGCACGTACCGAAAACGGACTCCCGGAAAGGATCACTGCCTTGAAAGTGGAAAGGTCGGTTGGAACTTTGTGATAGGGATGGATCTCGCAATAGATATTCAACTCTCGAACACGCCTTGCAATCAACTGCGTGTATTGCGATCCAAAGTCTAAGATGAGGACGTTGTTTTGCATGGGCAAAAATAGGGTAAAAAAAGTAGTTTGCGAACCGGTGAACGAGAAAAATTTATAGCGTGTTATCAACCGCTACTTAACAGGTGAACCAATCACCTTTGGCAGGCAACCATTACATTTCGAGTACGGTAAATTGATGCGCGAGTGGATCGAGGTTTTCTTTTTATGCTGAAAAGAGTCGGTCTCCATATTCGAGGTAGAATTCCGAAAAGTTAGACTGCCGTTCCTGCAAGCTCTGGCCCGGGAAAAGCGCATCCTGAATCATTAGAAGTCGTTGGATACGATCGGCCAATTTTCGTTTTTGCGCCTTGAGCAAACGCTTTTCCAGGTGATCCAGTCCGTTAAGCTGTTTCTTCTCCTGGGCAGCCACCGCGCCTTCAAAGGATCGATCGGTACGGGTCGCCAAATCGTGTAGGGCTTCGAATTGCTGCTGAAGGTGTTTTCGCTGGGCACTGAAATCGATGTCGATATCCGATAACTGGTGCGTGTATTCATTGGTTAGCTGCAATTGCTTCAGAAATAATTTTGGTAAAGGCATTTCCAGTTTCTCCAACTTCTCTCCGTATTTCTTGTCAACCAGCAGCACTGAATTCCGAAGTAATAAAACAGGAAATGGAACTTCCACCGCTTCAAAGTAATCCTTGAGCTGGAACCAATAAGCCAACTCCCCGCCGCCACCGGTATAACACAAGTTGGGCAGAATAACCTCCTGATACAAGGGCCGCAACAAGGCGTTTGGTGAAAATCGCTCCGGATGAATCTCCATTTCCTGAAGCAGATCCTCTCGCGAGAACGAGATCTGTGTGTCGTTAACATGAAATTGCTCATCCTTTTCGACAATGCGCTCACGTAAACCTGCCTTGAGGTAGAATAAATTGATCTCCCTTGGGTGCACTTGCTTTTTGTATCCTACTTGTTCCAATGCCTCGGTGGTCTTGGTCACATGGCTGTGCGACAAATGTTCGGTGATCTCTTTCTTCGCAAACGGGACAAACGATGTTTTCAAACCCGGGTCGTTCCCATCCACGATCACCAGGCCATAAGCTTTGAACAATTCGTTGCCCAGATAGCGAGTGGCATCGGCCAGGTTTTGGTGGCGTACATAGGCTCTTTCGAATAATTTTGCCAGGTGAGTGGCACGATCTCCCGGGCCCATGGCCTTGGTAAATACCTGGAGCACATCTTCCAAACCCTCGGTCGTTAATTCTCCTACTGCACCACCACTGGATCGATCCCAGCCAAATTTCCTTCCTTGGAAATTAAAGTAGTTGATCTCGTCGAAATCGTGATCCTCGGTAGCCATCCAATAGACCGGCACAAATTGTGCTTTTGGGTAGCGTTTCTGAAGTTGTTCGGCCAGGTTGATCACCGAAAATATCTTGTAGAGGAAATACAGAGGTCCTGTGAACAGATTTAATTGATGCCCGGTGGTTACCGTAAACGTATTGGGCTGTGCGAGCG
>JBCCHR010000007.1:0-20313 GCA_039028655.1 Bacteroidota bacterium | reverse complement strand
TCTTAATGGTTGTTGGATTAACGATTTCGATATTTGTTATGAAAAATGCCTTAAAGAAAACAGAGCAAATAGCCTGGAAAGATATTCAAGATCGCCAGTAAAGCGAGTACTCCTGAAAGGAAAAGCGGAGCTTTGTCAGGAACACGAGCATTACCGAGTTTCAAATGACAATTTGAAATGAAGGTAGCTCGCGAAGCGAGTAAGTAATCCTGAAGAGAAAAGCGGAGCTTTGTGAGGATCACCCGCGGAGCGGGTAATCCTTAAAACTTGTACGATTTTGCGGGCGAGATTACAATTGGCCTGATAACTTGATTATTGCACCACAATCTTCCTATTCGCACTTTGCCCATCTTGTGTTAAGCGCAATAGGTACAAGCCCGATGGCAGTTCCGAGATATCCAGTTGCGGACCTGATAGCGTCATATAAAAAACTACGCTACCCGAAAGATCAAAAATCTCAATTTGTAAGGTTCCTGACAGTGGGCTGTCCACATTGAGCAAACCATCGGTCACCGGATTGGGATACAACCGCGTGTTATTAGCAAGATTATCCTCCACTCCAAGGCGAGGTACACAATCGGCCGTGATATAATACACTCCCTCAAGGGCGGTATCGATAGCAAAATTGCTGGAGCCATTATCGTAGGCTTCGCCATGGCCGGTAAGGCCTAAGGTTGAGTTTTCCCAGAACAAGTTGCTCCCATCGGTGGCGTCCATGGACAGACCTATCCAATAGGTCTTCGGATTGCCTCCCTGGTCATTGAACACCCGATCGGTTACATCCAGTTCGATCTGCCAGATATCAAACCCAAAGTTGCTGCCAACAACTGTTTGGGAGACGATGTAAACATTCGATTCACTGGCCAGAAGCGTACCGGGAGCACCATTATTGTTTGCATAATAAAAAACGTCGGCCACCGAGGCGTAAACCCCCGAACCCTGCGCACCTATAAACATATTCACCGTCATTCGTTCCAATGTTAGATCTTCACCACCAGGAACGATAATGTCGTTGGCGACAATTCTTGACAAGCTTCGCGTACAACTCTTTCCATTCTCAAAGGCATTGCTATCATTATTCACACCGCAAGGTGTACTATCCGGGAAATCTGTGTTCACGTAGACGATGGGATCGTTCACGCCACCCGTTTCACTCACAAAGTTTTCCATTTGTGCCATGGCGCTAAATCCACAGAGCCAAGCTGCCAATAAAAGATTCAGAATTTTCATAATTGCTGGGGAATTGGTTACTACTTCTTAAAGTTACGGAAAAACCATAAAATATCCCCTATATAATTGATTTTATGTGATTTACACCACATACTCTTGAAGCCTAAACTATTTCAGCAAAAAAATAAAACTCAAATGGCAACGCTACATCTGGATACCGTGCTGGTCGGGAATTGGTCCTGGAATCTCCGACTCATCATCATCGATGATCTGCCGAATGTCTATTTCTATCCCCCTCGACATGGTAGTGATGGGAACATCATTGGCAACACCTTCAAAAGGATTTTCGGATACCTCACCAATGCGCTCCATGGTATGGAATATCCAGGAGATCACAACGCTAAACGGAATGGTGAACCAAACGAAATGCACCCCGATAAATTCGATGATATGATGAAAACTTCCCTCCGGATAGGGTTGTAAAGCTTGAGTAACTTCAACGATGGTGTCGCCGATCTTATCGAATTCCGACATCAATCCATAGGGCAATAAAAAGACAAAGATCCAGATAAAGAAACGATTCAAAGTGGCAAACTGCCGGGGATATGGAAAGTTCTTGATACGTTCGGCCTTGCCCTGCAGCGTAAAGAATTCAACCAACATATTCTCCATTTCCAAAAACGAGAACTCCCAGATATGGCCGCTTTCCTTGAGCGAACGTAGTTGCTTTGATTGCAGCTTTAGACAGGCTCCCTGCTTGTTACGATGTTTGAGGATTTGCTGTTTTTCTTCTTCGGAAACATAACCGTCCAATTCATCTGCAAGGGTCATGTCCCGCTCACGTATGGCGATACGTTTCATATATTCTCTGTCCGACTTATTGATCATTGAAAGCTCCCAGGGTTTCGGCGCCCTCAAGGCATGGCGCAATGCCGCCATCCAGGCCACGTGCCGCATCACGAGCTGCTTGCGAATGGTAAACAATTCCTCTTCGGAATACTTCTCGTTTGCATGCTCATTGTTAATGTAATCATTGGTCATCATAGCAAACGAACGGGACGCATTCACGATCCCACCCCAGATTTTGCGAGCCTCCCAAAGACGTCCATAGGAAGCATTGTTCTTGAACGAAATAATGAAAGCCAATGCCGTACCCACCAACCCAATAGGCAACCACGGCAAACGCAGCCAGCGCCATTCCAGGCCGGTGTAAAGTAAAACAGGAATTAGGGATAAAAGGATGAATATTAAGATGTAACGCCGGGTCCAGCCCAGCATTTCCTTGATAGAATAGTTTCTTCTGGTCAGCATATATTCTTAAAAATTAATGGATTCTTGTTGTTTGAAGTGCTCATACAGCTCGGGGTAATTGTGACGAAAGATCGACTTGATCTGTTCCAATGGCACATCCTCGAAGTGTCCATAATCATCGAGGTATTCCATAAACTTCTTATGATCCCGGTTGTATTGCTGAAGTACCGAATCTTCGGTCCCGTCAAACTCCAATTCATCCACATTGTACAATTCGCAAAGTTCCTTGTTGAATGCCGGAGAACATTTCCGCCAGGTACCAAGATGGTATACTTCCACGAGCCCATGAGGTGCCAGTTCGTTGGTGCCCAGCTTCTTTTCCAAACGCTCGGCAGCGATGTGATTGGATACTTTTGCCAAATGCAAACGCGCAGGAACACCTACGGCCCTAAGACCAGCAATTAATAAGATTGCCTTGTCGATACAATGAGCCTCCGGCTTTTGATAAATGGAACTGGCCACGTAATCCGATCGGGTGAGTCCAATAACAAGAGGGCTATATCTCCAACCATCCCTAACTTTTAGATAGAGCTGCTCGATCCTTTCCTGTTCCGTGGGTAACGATCCAATTTCTCCAACGAGTTCCTCAATTTCTCCACTGTGGAAATCGAAGTAAAAGGTCTTCTTTAAATATGCTTCATGCATAATACCAAGATAAGTATTTCCTGCGGAATGAATGCACCGGACACCAACTGTCGATGAGGCATATTTTAAGCATCTATTTTACTTGCGGTAAATGGCCCTGGGGTAGTCGGACATGCGCATGGTTTCCTTCCCGAATTCGGATAAGGCATTCCTGGCGATCCATTTGGCTGCGACCGAATCCAACTCCAGTATTTCGGTGGCCACCCGGATGGCACCTTTGTGCAGGTCTCTGTTTCGTTTCCCGATGCTCCTCAGCGCCCAATTAACGGCTTTCTTGACGTACAATCGATCGTCGTTCGCCTCTGCTTTGATAATTGGAAAAAACTGTTCGAACAGGTCGTTACCTGATTTTTTATCGGCCATACAATAGGCCGCCATCGTGGCAAATCCCGCCCTTTTCTGAAACTCCTCTTCCCTTTGGGTCCAATCCAGAATTTTGGCCAGTGCCCAATCACTTTTGGCAAAGATCGCCATGCAAAAACTATCGCAGATCTCCCAATTCTCGAAGGTAACCACCCACTTCTCCATCAATTCTTCCGTCACATTCCTTGGCCTAAAAAGTTTGCTACAGAGTAATCGTGCCTCGTAAATACCACTATCGAATAGCTGGACTGCCAAGCGATCATCGGTACCGATCTCTTTGGCCAATTGCCGGAGATCCTTATGAAAAATACCGAGCGAATTGTGCGCTACAATTCCGTATTTCTTCTCCTTGAAAACTACTATATCAGGATCTGCCATGTCTTTCAACTGCGCTATGATCTCATCGTAGGTCATTGTTCTTTTTTTATGCTGAATACTGTCGAACTACTAATGTAATGATTCGCGGTGTTATTTTGTAACAATTCCCCAGACACATCATACTCGTTGGTTGATATGAGTCTGACCGCCATAAAAAAAACCGCCCCCTACGAGAGAAGGCGATTTTCGGTATAATTGACAAAGTCAGGTTGGCTTAATACATATTGCGCAATGCGGTGATATCATTTCCATTGAACTCACCGTCCTCGCTAGAACTGAAACAGGCCAGCATAATCGACGTCGAATCGTAGCCGGTTGGAGTACCACTGATGTGCACGGCTCCTACCCCGCCGGATCCTTCGTTAATGTTCTGTCCACAACTGGCACGACTGAACCAATCGGTGTGTCTAAATCCTACCGAGTGTCCGATCTCATGAGTGATCACGTGCTCGTTAACGTTGGTGCTATAGCCGGAAAGGCCATAGATCTGCACAAATTTGTTGGGTAGTCCGCCACTTGGGAACCCTGCACTACCTCCGGCACTACCGGGATTATTGATGCTGTTATTGTACACCACCATATCCTTGTTCTGGTAGTTGGTTCCAAAGGTCAAAGTGAAGCTTATCGAAACACCACTCAATCTGTTGTAGTTGTTCACAGCCCATTGCAACGCTGTTCGCTCCTTGCTGGATAGTCCAAACGTACTTCCGGTGTATCCAATGATCGAAATATTTCTTCCCTGGCTCACCAGATTAAACGTCCGGTATTGACGAGTATTCAATCCATCTTGCGCGGCAGCAGCCATGGCAAACAGCTGTTCCTCGGTTAACACGATATCTTCTTCAAAGAACAATCGCTCCTCCGTGGTTCCATCTGGAAAAACAAAGTCGTCGTATCGAATATAATTGGTATTCAACTCAATAGCAGCAGCGGCATCGATCACACGCTGGGGGATCTCCTTGGTCAAATTCGCTTCCTCATTGCCTTCATAGGTATCGATTTCCTTGGAACAGGACACCATTAACAGGCTCAAACATAGGACTCCAAAAAGCCCTTTTCTCAATTGTTTCATTGTAAATTATTTAAAATTAATAGATTAGGTTTGTTGAACGAATTTAAGAAATAATTATGAAATATGCAAAGTATTTAACTTTTTGATGCATATAATTCAACAAAAATGAAAATTAATTGAGAATACTTTAACGTAGATTTTTTACGGGAAAGGCGTAGTTGTTAAATGATCTCCGCCGAGAGACCCGCCTCCAACAACTTGGTGCAACGGGGTTTCAGGTCGTCATAGGAGCCGGATTTTACGGTACATTTTCCCTTGTAGTGCACGATGATCGAACACTGTTCTGCCTGTTCCGGGGTGTGCTCACACGCATAGATGAGCATGTTGATCACATGGTCAAAGGTGTTAACGTCGTCATTATACAGCACGATCTGGTTTTCCTTGTCCTCTTTCTCGAGTAAGAGAACCTCTTCCTTATGTTGTTCCTGTGTACTCATAGCCATACAAAGTTATAAATTTTGACCAAATGTATTAGCCGTCAATTGGTTATAAAAACGAAAAAGTTCCTGGCTTATTGGTTTGCAGACTTCAAATTTTAATGGGAATCCTTGGTAAACCGAGCGGCGATCCATTCGTTGCGCTCCTTGAAACCCTCGGCAGTCAATCCCTGCATCTCACAGGCCTGGGTGATGAGTTTCAGATCGCCTCGATAAAAACCACTTAGCAACAAAGTACCCTTTGGCGCAAGCGCCTCGGCATACACCGGAATATCCGAGAGTAAGATGTTTCGGTTGATATTGGCAATTATGGTCTCATAGTTTTCTTCGGAAGGGATTGCGGCAGCATCCCCCAAGATCACTTCGATCCTGGAACAGGCATTACGTTGTGCATTCTCTCTCGAATTTTCAACGCACCAGGTGTCGATATCGATGGCATCCACATGTGTGGCGCCCTTTTTCTCGGCCAATATGGCCAAAACCGAAGTCCCACAACCCATGTCCAACACCCGTTGCCCTTCGAGATCGTGCTCGAGCAGATAAGACAGCATCATATAAGTGGTTTCGTGATGCCCGGTGCCAAAGGACATCTTGGGTTCGATCACTATCTCAAATTCCACCTGAAAGGGATCGTGAAACGGAGCCCGAACTACGCATTGGTTATTAACGACGATGGGGTCAAAATTCTTCTCCCACTCGGCATTCCAATTCACCTGTTCGATCTCACTGCGGGTATGGGTAACCGCAATTTCCGAATCGGGGGAAAGTATGTACAGCTCATCCAGGATATGTTCGTGCCAGTCTGCCTTCTGAATATACGCCTTTACGCCATCCTCTTGCTCAACGAAGCTTTCAAATCCCACCTGACCCAATTCAGCAATGAGTATCTCATTCCCGGGCTGCGTAGGTTGCACCTTAAAATGATATTCGACGTAGGTTGGAGTCATTGTTACTAATTGTCAAATGCATTTACAATGCTCGCGAAGTCGTCCGCTTTTAGTGACGCTCCTCCTATAAGACCACCATCGACGTCGGGCTTTCCAAAGATCTCTTTGGCGTTACCGGGCTTCACACTTCCTCCATAAAGGATGGTTACTTCATTGGCAATTTCGGCACCAAACTTATCCGCTATTTCGGCGCGAATAAACCCATGCATTTCCTGAGCCTGCTCAGGCGTGGCGGTCTCTCCGGTACCAATGGCCCAAACTGGCTCATAAGCCAAAACCACCTGACTCCAGTTTTCAGAAGAAATATGAAACAATCCTTCTTCCAATTGCTGCTTCACCACGTTAAAATGGGCGTTGGCCTGGCGATCCTCCAACTCTTCACCAAAACAAAAGATAAGGGTAAGGTCGTCCGCAATGGCCGCGTTCACCTTTTCGGCCAGCAAGGCATTGGTCTCCCAGAAATAGGCCCTTCGTTCGCTATGCCCCAGGATCACAGTACGCACCCCGACACTCTTCAGCATAGCAGCCGACACCTCTCCGGTGAACGCTCCCGAAGCCATCTGGTGCATGTTCTGCGCGGCTACCGAGATGTCGCTTCCTTCCAGTGTGTGGACCGCCAGACTCAGGTTGGTAAACGGCGGTGCCACGATCACCTCGATCGCACTCGAGAGATCCTTTTGTTTAAGACCGTCAAGTAAGGCCTGTGTTTGTTCGATATCACAATTCATTTTCCAATTTCCGGCTACGATCTGCTTTCTCATAGGGGTTCGATTTTTTTCTATTAACAATTAGGTTCTAATTTTTGGATCCAGCCAACCGTAGATGAGGTCGACCAGGATATTGATCAGGATGAACAGGGTTGCGATCACCAGTACTGCCCCCATGATCACGGGAAGGTCCAGGGTATTGAGCGCGTCTACGATCTCCTTCCCCAACCCGTTCCAGCCAAATATGTATTCAACAAACACGGCTCCGGCCAGCATCGAAGCAAACCAACCAGATACGGCCGTTACCACAGGGTTCAGAGAATTCTTCAAGGCGTGTTTACGGATAATGGCCGCAAACGAAAGCCCCTTTGCCTTGGCGGTTCGAATATAGTCTTGATTGAGCACTTCCAGTAGGGAGTTTCTCATAAGTTGGGTGATCACAGCAAGTGGCCTGATTCCCAACACCACTGCTGGAAGGATCAGGTTCTTCCATTGGATATAACTCCCTTCCCCAAAGTCGTCTACCTCATACAAGCTACCTGTCATATTGAGTTGGGTATATTCATGCAATACGTAACCGAACAGCCAGGCAAAAATAATGGCGCTAAAAAAGGAAGGAACACTCATACCTAAGGTACTTACCAATTGAATGAGTTTGTCGAGCCATCGATCTCTAAACAGCACCGAAACGATACCAAGAAAGATGCCTAGCGCGATGGCGATCGCAATGGCCGAAACCGCCAGCACGACCGTATTAGGCAACGTCTCGGCGATCACCGCACTTACCTTCTTCCCATTCTTTTGAAACGACTCTCGCAAATACGGCACCTTGAGCACGGTAGTGGTCTGGCCTATCGTAAAAAGAGACGAAAACTGATATTTGCTTTGATCGAGATAGGTGTAATCTCCTTCCGTGGTGCTATGAAATGAAATGGGCGACAGGTCGTTCAAATAGTACCCATATTGCCTGCCCACAGGTTGGTCGAAGCCATATTTCTTTTTTACGATGGCGAGTTGCTCTGCATTTTCATTTTGCCCGAGCATCATCCGAGCGGGATCACCCGGCAGAATGTTGAACAGGAGAAAGATCACCGTAACCACTCCAAACAAGGTGAGTATGGCGTAGCCTAATTTCTGAAATGCGTAACCGGCCACCTAATCGAGCTTTATTTCATCTACATCGTTCCAGTGTAATTTCTGCTGAATAGTACCTCGCTTGATCACCAGTATCCCCGGTGTGCTTCGAATGACCGTCTTCAGGGCGGTCATATCGCAGAAGTACCATTGGAAATTGAGTTTTTGCTCAGCCGAAAAACGTTCCGATTCCTCCGTGCTGGAAGCCGAAAGACCGATCACCTTGTAGCCCTTGCTCAAGGCACTGGCCACGGCGGTACGCACATTGTTGTATCCCGGTATTTCAGTATTGTCGAGATTGTAGGCGACGATCACCAATAGTTTTGGTTCGCTCAGCAATTCTTCGGTAAAATCGGAACCATCCCGTTCCATGCTAAAGTCGTGGATAGGCGGTTCATAGGGTTCACGTATAAAGCGGGTATCTACCCCAATTCGTTCCCCACCGGCAGGTTTTGGATCCCGACCGGTGGTATTCTTGATTACCTGTTTCTCACCATTGATCTCGTATTCCCACAAATATTCGATGATGGGTGGAGGAGCATCGTCGGGAACAGTCATTCCTTCCTGGATATTGGCCCCTTCCTTGTATGCCCGGAAATCGACCACAGGCAAATGCATCAGCACGTGATATCCGAGAAGCAAACAAAGAATTAATGCTGCGAATACCACAATGCTCCTTACAATGCTGGTAAAGAACGGCTGGATGTACTTTCTTCCGAAGAACAAAATAAGAATTAGGATGAGCAGCACAACGTCTTTCCAAAACGACTGCCATGGGTCGAGCGGCATAGCATCCCCAAAGCAACCGCAATCGGTCACTTTTCCAGTGTAGGCCGAATAAAACGTAAGTCCTGTAAAGAACAGGATCATCGCCAATAAACTTATGAGGGTAAATCGCCTGGCATAGCCAATGATAAGCGTAACACCCAGGATCACCTCGAAGACCACCACAAAAATGGCCAATCCAAGGGCATATGGCACCAAAAATTCCATATTCAATACCTCCGGGGCAAAGTAATCCTGCAATTTGAAGGAGAACCCCATGGGATCATTCAGTTTCACCAATCCGCTGATGATAAAAAAGATCCCCACAAAGATTCTACAAACGCCTACTAATATTTTCATAGCTTGATTGATTTAATGGTCCAAATGAATGAGCGCAAACACCGCATAATTGATCATGTCTTGGTAATTGGCATCGATCCCTTCACTCACCAGTGTCTTCCCCTGATTATCCTCGATCTGCTTTACACGTAGCAGTTTCTGAAGGATGAGATCGGTCAAACTACTCACACGCATATCCCGCCATGCTTCTCCGTAATCGTGGTTCTTGTCCAGCATGAGTTGCCTGGTTTTGGCCACTTGCTCATCGTACAGTTGCAAGGCCTCCTCCAGGGAGAGATCGGGTTGTTCTACCACCCCTTTCTCCAATTGCACCAAGGCCATGATGCAATAATTGATGATACCAATAAACTCACTCACCTCGCCTTCATCAACCTTGCGCTCGGAGTTTTGCTGCAATCCACGAATTCGTTGGGCCTTGATGAATATTTGGTCGGTCAGCGACGGAAGGCGCAGTATTCGCCAGGCACTTCCATAATCCTTCATTTTATTCATAAACAGCGTTCTGCAGGTATCGATCACGCCGTTGTATTGCTCCGTGGTTGTTGGCATAGGTATGTGTAAGATTTTGCGTAAATTTCGCTTAAATAAATCAATTTAAAAAATTGTACACCCTCAATTGTAACGGAACGTTGATCGACCTAAATACACCGCGGGTAATGGGCATCATAAACGTTACTCCCGACTCTTTTTACGACGGTGGAAAATGGACCTCGTTGGAGGCCATCGAAGCACAGGCCAGGATCATGGTAAGCCAGGGCGCCAGCTTTTTGGACGTTGGCGGCTATAGTTCCAGACCAGGAGCCAATGAGGTACCGGTGGATGAAGAAATGGATCGGGTACTTCCCGTCGTAGCATCCCTGTACAAAAGCTTTCCGCACATCCCGATCTCCATCGATACGTTTCGCAGCAGGGTAGCCAAAGCTGCGGTAGCCGAAGGAGCCGCCATGGTGAACGATATTTCCGGCGGACTGCTGGACGAGGAAATGCTTTCGGTGGTTGCAGACCTGCAAGTACCGTACATTATGATGCATATGAGAGGCACTCCTCAAAACATGACCAGTAAAACACAGTACGAGAATGTGACCCAAGAGGTGCTTTCTTTTTTTGCTGAACGCATTTCGCTGGCCCGGGAAGCGGGTATCAACGACCTCGTGGTAGATCCGGGGTTTGGGTTTGCAAAGACGGCCGAACAAAGTTTCGAATTACTCCGCCACCTGGAACTCTTTGATGTGCTCGACCTGCCATACCTGGTAGGAGTTTCGAGAAAATCGATGATCTACAAAACCCTCGGAAGCACTCCCGGGGAGGCACTAAACGGCACCACCGCACTACACAGTGTGGCACTGCTAAAAGGTGCGTCCGTCCTTCGTGTTCATGACGTAAAGGAGGCTGTCGAGTGTGTTACCCTGATTGAAAAGCTTCGGGGAACTTCTTAATTTTTAAAATTTCAACTACATTTACACAAACCCTGTTCCACTTGGAGTTATTCGATTTTACAGAAATTGGAATCATCGATGTAATTGATGTGCTCTTGGTCGCTTTTCTGATGTACTACGTATATCGATTGGTGAAGGGAACTGTCGCCATCAATATCTTTATCGGTATTGCCATCCTCTACGGTATTTGGAAGATCACCGATGCCCTTCAAATGAAACTCTTTAGCATGATCTTGGGCGGGTTCCTTGGGGTTGGGATCATCGCGCTCATTGTGGTTTTCCAACAGGAGGTGAGAAAGTTTCTGCTCATGTTGGGATCCACCAATTTCTCCGCCAGAAAACGGATCTTCAAACGTTTGAAGCTCTTTGACGAGTACCAGGCCAGCACCAACATCGATGCCATTGTAACGGCCTGCATGAAAATGGGAAGTTCACGAACGGGAGCACTCATCGTGATCAAGCGAAACAACAATCTGGAATTTGTGAAGTCGAGTGGCGATCGCATGCAAGCCGAAGTAAACCTGCCCATTATCGAGAGTATTTTTTACAAGAACAGCCCATTGCATGATGGCGCTATGTTGATCGAGGAAAACGTGATCACTGCTACACGAGTGATACTTCCGGTCTCCAATCAAAAGAACATTCCGCTGCGATTCGGTCTTCGACATCGGGCGGCTCTTGGAATTTCCGAAAAAACCGATGCTGTTTGCCTGGTGGTTTCCGAAGAAAACGGGCAAATCTCCTATATAAAGGAAGGGGATTTTGTACTGCTGGACGGTTCGGAGGCACTCAAGAAACAATTGGAAACCGATCTAACCTATTGATGCCTATGAAGTGCAAAAATTGTGGTGCTGAACTCTTCGAATCGGATAACTTCTGCAAGTCATGCGGCGCTAAGGTCATCCGGAACCGTCTTACCTTCAAGAACCTTTGGGCCGATTTTGCCGAGCAATTCCTTAACTACGACAACCGGTTCCTGATCACATATCTCGGATTGTTCAAACATCCGGAAAAAGTGATAGGCTCCTATATATCAGGTACTCGAAAGAAGTATGTGAACGTATTAAGTTATCTGGCCCTGGCAATAACGTTATCTGGAATCCAGATCTTTATTCTTCAAAAGTTTTACCCTGAAGTTTTCGACCTTACATCATTGGTTCCGGAGAGCACGCCAACCGATCAGACCGATGTGGCGTGGGTTTATGATTACATGACGCTTATGTATATCATGTCGCTACCGCTGTATGCCTTAGTAGCACTAGTCACATTTCTGGGTCTTAAGAAATTCAATTATACCGAGCATCTGGTGATCATGACCTATATATTGTCCCATTTCTCGATGACAAACGCTGTCATATTAACTCCTTTGGTAATTTTCACCGATGTCAATTTTTATATCGCGGCCAATCTCGCCAATGTAATTATGATGGTATTTACAGCCGTAGCTTATAAACGACTTTACCCACTAAGTACAGGAGGCATACTACTTCGCTCTTTACTATTTATTTTCGTATTGGTCGTAACCTTTATACTAATAGGATTAATTCAATTTGTCTTTATGGTAATAGAAGCTGGTGGATTCGAGGAATTCGTTCAGAAACAAAAAGAACTTCAAAAAATATCCTATGTAATTTCTTCGGCCATGAACTGGACCTCGTAAAGATTCTTGTAAAACCCGTCCTCATTTTCCAGCAGTTCCTTGTGGGTGCCTCGTTCGACGATCTTCCCGGCGTCCATAACCAGGATCTGATCGGCCTTTTTGATGGTGGCCAGACGATGGGCGATCACGATAGAGGTTCGATCTTTGGTGATCTTGTCGGTCGCATTTTGAATCATTTCTTCGGAATAACTATCGACAGACGACGTGGCTTCGTCCAGCACCAGAATGCTCGGTTTGCTCACATAGGCACGTAGGAAGGCAATGAGCTGTCGCTGGCCCGAAGAAAGCATGGTACCTCGCTCTTTGACGTTGTATTGATAACCCCCCGGCAATGAACTGATAAACTCGTGCACCCCAATCTCCTTGGCAGCAAGGATCACTTCTTCTTCGGATATGGACGCATCCCCCAAGGTGATGTTATTGAAAATGGTATCGGCAAACAGAAATACGTCCTGCAGCACCACGGCAATATGATTCCGTAGCGAACCTAATTCGTATTCGTCAATGGGAACGCCATCCACCGAAATGGTACCACTGTTGATCTCATAAAAACGGGAAAGCAAGTTGATAATAGTCGATTTACCAGCACCTGTGGATCCTACCAGCGCAATGGTCTCTCCCGGTTGCACGGTGAAGGAAATACCACGGATCACTTCCTCCTCTTTCAAATATCCAAAATGAACAGTATCGAATTCGATACGGCCCTGGATATCGCCCATTTTAACAGTACCGTCGTTGGCGATATGGGCCTCGGTATCCAGGATCTCGAATACCCGGTTTGCCGCCACCATCCCCATTTGCAGGGTGTTGAACTTATCTGCGATCTGGCGTAGGGGTCGGAAGAGCATTTGAGTGAGCTGGATAAAAATGGTGATGAGCGCCAGGGTGATCTCTCCCGGTCCGGCCAATTGTTCGGCCACTGCATTTAAGCCACCATACCACACCATCAACCCGATTGCTACCGATCCCGACATTTCGGCAATTGGAAAAAAGATGGAGTTGTACCAAACCGTTTTGATCCAAGCTTTTTTGTGTTTGTTGTTGATCTCCTGGAACGCCTGGTACTCGATATCCTCCTGCGCAAAAACCTGAACGATCTTCATTCCGGTAATGCGTTCCTGCACAAAGGAGTTGAGGTTGGCTACCTGGTTACGCACCTCTTCAAAAGCCGATTTCATCGCCCGTTGAAACACGCGCGTTGCATAGATGATAAAAGGCAAAATTGAAAAGACGATCAGGGCCAGTTCCCAGCTTCTCCATACCATAAATCCGGCGATCACAAACATTTTTAACAGGTCGCTGATGATCATGAAAAGTCCCTGACTGAAAATGCTCGAAATGGTTTCGATATCGTTTACGGCCCGCGTGGTAAGCCTACCTACCGCACTGGTGTCGAAATACTTCATTTTAAAACCAACCATCAATCGAAACAACTTCACTCGAATGTCCCTGATCACGTGCTGCCCCAACCAATTGGCGAAATAAATGAACCCAAACTGGAATAGTACCTCCACCACAAGAACGACCAGCATGAGCACCACGTAGAACTGAAGCAAGCCTCCATCCTTGTTGAACATGGCCTCGTTGATGGTAATTTCGAGGATGGCCGGACTTAGCACCGCCAAACCGGCCATAGCAATGGCAGAAAAAGCTACAAAATAGAAGGTAAAGCGATACTTGTTGGTGTATTCCAACAATCGCCTGAAAAGTTTAAAATCGAAAGCCTTACCTGTTGATGCCATTATTTTTACAAATCTCTGATAAACCAACCACGAACGCCATGGTCATGTGAGGTCGTACGGGTACAATACCCTGGTGAGGTACAATCCCTTTGCCGGCGCCGAGGTCTTTGCTTCGCTCCGGTCCTTACTTTCCAGGATGCGTTCCAGATCGCTTGCCTGAATCTTACCGCTGCCTATCTCCAGTAGGGTTCCTACCATGGCTCGCACCATATTTCGTAGAAAACGATCGGCCCGTACCGTAAATATAAGTTGATTTCCTTGGAGTTCCCAAGCCGCATACTTCACATCACAATAATACGTTTTTACCCCGGTTTTATTTCGCGAGAAGCATTGAAAATCTTTATAGCCCAATAAAAGTTGAGCCGCCTCGTTCATCGCCTCTATATCCAGTTTTCTGTGCAATAGATGCATGAAATCGATACCAAAAGGATCCTTTTGCAAGGTGATGTGGTATTGATATTCCCGCTCTATCGCATCAAAACGAGCGTGAGCATCATCGTGGACAGACAGCATTCGTTTTACGGAAATATCTCTGGGAAGCAACGAATTGAATTTAAAGGTCATGGCTTCGGTGTCCTCAATGGTTCCAAAATCAAAATGGGCGAACAATTGCCTCGCATGCACGCCCGTATCGGTGCGCCCGGCGCCAACGACCTTGATGGGCTCCCGCAATACGGTAGACATAGCCTCCTCCAATACCTGCTGTACACTAATGGCATCCGGTTGGATCTGCCAGCCGTGATAGTTCTTCCCGTTGTAAGCTATTTCTATAAAGTAGCGCAATCTTCTTTTATTTTCGGAATGTAAAAGTACGAAATAGGCAATTGTATCACAGGTCTTCGGCTGGATTGTTTCTTCGGAATCGATCGATCATCACAACCACCGGTTGGCACCTTCGTGAAACCGATCGTTTGACTTACATTTGTGGTTCAGAATAAAAAACCATGACCCGCATACTGCTTTTGAGCGACACCCACAGTTACATCGACGATGCCATTCTCGAACACGTGGCAGCGGCCGATGAGGTCTGGCACGCCGGCGACATCGGCGATCTCGCAGTTACTGATGCTATTCGCAAACTCACCCCCCTAAGAGCCGTCTACGGCAATATAGACAATGCAAAAGCCCGTACGGAGTTTCCTTTAGACCTTCGCTTTAGCTGCGAAGAAGTATCGGTTTTTATTACGCACATTGGGGGTTATCCGGGACGTTATAATCCGAGGGTTCGCCCTTTGCTGAGAGAACACACGCCACGAATATTTATTAGCGGTCACTCGCATATCCTGAAGGTCATGAACGACCCAAAATTAAAACTGCTTCATATGAATCCCGGAGCTATTGGCAAACACGGCTTCCACAAGGCTCGAACCATGCTTCGGTTTGAGATCGACGGCAGAGAGATCGGGAATTTGGAAGTGGTGGAGTATCCCCGGTAGCACCAAAGTATTCAGTATAAAAAAAACCCTCAAAAATGGCATATTTTGAGGGTTTCGCACTAATATACTAAGCTATAGTTTTAGCGTAAACGATCCACAGATTTTACGAGATCCTCGTCCCTTTTGATGGCCTTATTGGCCAACACTAAAAAAACGATAGAAATGATAGGGATGAGTCCCCCAATACCCTTCTCAGAGACCATGGTCTCTCCGGATAAAGTTAGTGCTCGATATACGAAAACTCCCAGTAATACAAAGTTTAATATGATCGACAAGCGGTTCATTACAAACTGTAATTGACGCTTTTTATAGCTAAAAATAGAATAGATCGTGAACAATACCGATCCAATCATGAGACCCAGTACCAAGGGCTCGTTACGGTCCATGACAGCAACTCCGGCCGCATCTTCCACCGTAGGAAACCAAAGATACATGGCTCCCAAAAGGAGGATGGCGATCAACATATAGACGGTTTGTATGCGCTGTAACATGAGTCTTTACATGGACAAAGTGCAAAAATAAGGTTTCTTTTTATAAAATTTCAACACAGCATTTAAATTATTGTTGTATACTTGCAATACAATTCGTAACCCGTTCAACAAGAGGTTACTTAGTCTTCAACTTATTTTCAACTGATTTACCTCCAAATATTGAGATATCAATCTCACAAAATTATTTACCTATTATATTCTATTAAATGTTTGAAATTGCAGAACTAAAAGCAAAAAAGCTTCCTGAGCTTCAGGAGCTTGCCAAAGCTTTAAAAGTACCCAAATTCAGAAGTCTGAAAAAGCTAGATCTGGTTTATCAAATTCTTGATTACCAAGCCGCTAACCCTTCGGCAGTAAAAGCTGTGGCCACCAAGGAGACTCCTTCGGAAAGTGATACGCAGCAGGCTTCAGAAAAACCTACAGAAACAAAAGAACAACGTCCCCAACAAAAACGCGAACAACGCGACAAGCGTTCCAACAACCAGCGACAAGGTCGGGACAATCGGGACAACCGAAATCAACAAAACCAGAACAAGGGTAATAACCAGAACCAAAATGCCAATAAAGGCAAGGGGCAGCATCCTTCTCAAAAAGGAGGTGATGATGACAAGAAACCACAGGAAGAAAACAAGTCCGGTGGGGATCAAAAACAACGCCACCAAAAGGATAATCGCTCCAAGCAAAACCAAAAGAACGGCAACAAGGACAATAGAAATCGCTATCGCGAACCTGATTTCGAATTTGACGGAATCATCGAAAGTGAGGGAGTACTCGACATCATGCAGGATGGATATGGCTTCCTTCGTTCCAGTGATTATAACTATTTGTCCTCCCCGGACGACATTTATGTCTCCCAGTCGCAAATTCGACTTTTTGGCTTGAAGACAGGCGACACGGTTTTAGGAGAGGTTCGTCCACCTAAAGAAGGTGAAAAGTACTTCCCTCTTATTAAGGTAAACAAGATCAATGGCCTCTCGCCTAACGTGGTTCGGGATCGGGTATCTTTTGAGCACCTCACTCCGTTGTTCCCTCAGGAAAAATTTAATATCAGTGATCGCCAAAGTACGGTTTCTACAAGGATCATCGACTTGTTCTCTCCTATAGGTAAAGGACAACGTGGAATGATCGTTGCCCAGCCTAAGACTGGTAAGACCATGCTTTTGAAGGACATTGCCAATGGTATTGCCGCCAATCACCCGGAGGTGTATCAGATCATCCTATTGATCGATGAACGCCCCGAGGAGGTTACCGATATGCAACGAAATGTACGTGGCGAAGTGGTAGCGTCTACTTTCGATAAGGAAGCTACCGAGCATGTGCGCATCGCCAATATTGTGATCGAGAAAGCCAAGCGATTGGTGGAATGCGGCCACGACGTGGTGATCCTTTTGGATTCGATCACTCGTTTGGCGCGTGCCTACAATACGGTACAGCCAGCTAGTGGAAAGATCTTAAGTGGTGGTGTGGATGCCAACGCTCTACACAAACCAAAGCGCTTCTTTGGAGCGGCTCGAAATATCGAGAACGGAGGTTCGTTGAGTATCATCGCAACGGCTCTTACCGAGACGGGATCCAAGATGGATGAGGTGATCTTTGAAGAGTTTAAAGGAACCGGTAACATGGAACTACAATTGGATCGCAAGATCTCCAACCGTCGTATCTTCCCTGCTATCGACCTTACATCGTCCAGTACTCGAAGAGACGATCTGCTGCTCGATGAGAATACCATTCAGCGCATGTGGGTACTCCGCAAGTACCTGGCCGATATGAACCCGGTAGAGGCGATGGAGTTTATCAACGATCGCATCAAGCAAACCAGAAACAACGAAGAGTTCCTGATCTCCATGAACGGATAAAGGGTTTCTTCTTGATTATAAATCAGAACGCGGACTTTAAAGAGTTCGCGTTTTTTTGTGCCTTATTTTTTTTTATGCTGAATTGATATGGGCCACCCACTTGATTAGGGACGCCAATTACGACATACTCGGCAACGAGCAAGCTTGGATGCTCGATATGGGATTATTCCTTTGGGAAGGAGCCAACAAGCTAAAGTTGCTCGTCCATAGTTGACTTCTATTCCTGCTTCAGAATAACACAAAAAAAAGCCCCGCGGAAACCGCAGGGCTTTTTCAAAATATATCGTTGAGATAACTTATCTCTTGATTACTTTTTGAGTAAGGGTACCTTGAGTAGACTTCACGTTCAAGATGTAAACACCTCTTGAAAGGTTAGATACGTCGATAGTACCGTTCACTAGTGTAGCACCAGTGTTCTTTCCTAATACGTCATACAAAGCTACGTCAGTGATCTCGATGTTCGCAGGAACCTCGATGTTGATACGAGTAGTTGCAGGGTTAGGGAAGATGTTAACTAGGTCAGCAAGGTTGTCACCAACTCCAAGGATTGGAGTACAGTCTCCGTCGAAAGAGTAAACTCCTTCTAGAGTACCGTCGATAACAAATCCTCCTCCACCTCCGTCATCGTAAGCTTCACCAGCTCCGATAAGTCCAGCAGTAGAGTTTTCCCAGAATAGGTTACTAGCGTCTGTAGCTTCAACAGAAAGACCGATCCAGTAAGTAGTCTCAGATCCAGTAGCTCCAGCCAAAGCAACATCAGTGATATCCAATACTAGTTCCCAAACGTCGAAACCAAAGTTAGTTCCTACTACAGTTTGAGAGTTAGGGATAAATCCTAGTTCAGAAGTAATAAGGTTTCCAGGATCTGGAGCACCTCCGTTATCACCCCATACGTAAACGTCTACGAAAGCAGCGTTCACACCAGAGCCAGTACCTCCGATAAACTGAAAAGCAGTGATTTGCTCTAAAGAAAGATTCTCACCATCAGCCACAACGATATCATGTGCAACGATACGACCTAGGTTTTGAGTATTACTTTTTCCATTCTCAAAAGCGTTACCAGGACCTGTCACGTTACAAGGGTCTAAACGGAAGTTCTGGTCTACGTAAACAACAGGGTCATTCACACCACCAGTCTCGGTAACCATGTTCTCGGTTTGAGCAAAGCCTACTACACAAGCAAACAAAGCCGCGCCTAACAATGTAATTTTTTTCATAATAAAAGTTTTAAAGTTTAATGTTTATGCAACGAATATAGAAAAGAAATTTAAAATAATACCTCTCTTTCGCATGAAAAATCCAAAAAATTACCAACAAAAGGTATGCATGCATAGTAAATTCGTAACCAAAATTCTGATCAGTTGAAAGAATCGGAAAGCAGTAATTAGTTCTATCTTTACCAAAATTTCCCAACAATGCGTCGTTTTCTTATACCCATTTTCTGTTCTGCACTACTCTATTCCTGTACTTCGGATACGTCTCCCAAAGAAGTGGATCTCACACTGCGTTTTGAGACCAGCAACGGCACTGAGACGGCCACCTATGATGAGGTGATTCAATTCTATGAAAACCTGGCGGAAGCCTATACTTCAGTCGCCCTTTATGAAGTGGGGCGCACCGACAGCGGGAAGCCCTTGCATTTGGTTACGTTCAATCCGGACAGAACCTTCGAAAGTGAGTTTTCCGAAGAAGAAAATAAGAACTTACTTCTCATTAATAACGGCATTCATCCCGGCGAGAGCGATGGAATCGATGCCTCTATGATGCTCTTCAGGGATCTGGCCAAAGGAAACATCCCCACCCCGGAGCATACTATTATCGCGGCAATCCCAGTCTACAATGTGGGAGGTGCCCTTAATCGCAACAGCGGTAGCCGCACCAATCAAAATGGCCCTAAGGAATACGGATTCAGAGGAAATGCCCGGAATTACGACCTCAATCGCGACTTTATCAAGGCAGACACCAAGAATGCCAATGGTTTCGCCAAGATCTTTCATATCGTGGATCCGGACCTGTTTATCGACAACCATGTGAGCAACGGTGCCGATTACCAATATACCCTCACTCACTTGTTCACCCAGCACAATAAATTGGGTGGCGAATTGGGTAATTACCTACACACCGCTTTCATGCCCCAGCTGGAAGACTCTTTGCGATCCAAACAATGGGATATCACTCCGTACGTAAATGTCTTCAACCGTACTCCGGAGAACGGTTTCTCGCAGTTCTTTGATTCTCCCAGGTATTCCACCGGTTACACCACGCTTTTTAACACATTGGGTATGATGGTGGAAACGCATATGCTGAAACCTTATAAATCCAGAGTAGAAGGAACTTACGAGCTCATGAGTTCCTTCATCGCCATAGCCGATAAGGACGCCGAGCTTATTCGTGCGTATCGAG